>JAOPYP010000524.1 GCA_025964635.1 Actinomycetes bacterium
CGTCGGGGCGCCGCCGCAGGACAAGCATCGGCGGGCCGCCGACGGGACGGAAGGCATAGTCGTGGCCGCTGGTGCACAGGATGGGTGGCGGGCCGCCGTCCGGCTGCGAATCGAAACGGAGGACGGGGGTGTGGCCGGCTGTGGTGGCGGTCACGGAGGCTCCTTCGGGCTGCCTGGGCAGGGACCTCCCCCGCCCGCCTCCTAGCTTCTGAGGCCGGCCCGGACGGTTTCATTGCATTCCGCTTGCAGAGGCCCGTAGCAACGCGCCCGCCGCGTTTCCACGGGGAGACGGCCGTCCCTGTGCGGGTCGGAATGAGATCATGAAGGAGACCGTCGGCCGCGGCTTCGGCCGCTGCGCAGACACGATCCCGGCCCATAGGGGGAACATGGACGACGCGGTGCTGGTGACGGGGGCGGCTGGGGCGCTCGGGCACGCGGTGGTCGCCGAGCTGCGCCGCCGGGGCCTGGCGGTGGTCGCCCTGGACCGGCCGTCGGCCGCGCTGGACGAGCTCGGCGCGCAGGACGGGGTGCATCCGGTCGCGGTGGACCTGGCCGACCGGCCCGCGGTCCGCGCCGCGTTCGAGCAGGTCGACGCCGTGGCCACGCCGTCCGCGCTGGTCGCGCTGGCCGGCGGGTTCGTCCCGGGCCAGCTCGCGGATCTCGACGAGGACGCGCTCGAGAGCCTGTGGCGGTCCAACGTGGCCTCGCTGCTCTGGTGCTGCCAGGAGGCGGCGCCGCGGATGGCTGCGGCCGGGGGCGGCGCGATCGTGACCGTGGGCTCCAAGACCGCGGTCGGCGGGCCGGCCCCCCTGGCCCACGCGCTCAGCAAGTCGGCGGTGGTGCGGGCCAGCGAGCTGCTGGCTGACGAGCTGCGGCCGCAGGGGATCCGGGTCAACTGCGTGCTGCCCTCGGTCATCGACACGCCGGCCAACCGGGCCTGGATGTCGCCGAAGCTGGCCGCCCGGGCGGTCGCCCCGGCCGCGATCGCCACGGTGATCGCGTTCCTGATCGGCCCGGACGCTGCTCCAGTCAGCGGCGCCCGGGTCCCGGTCTACGGCGACTCCTGACGTCCCGCCCGGCCCCCGCACTCGCGCGCACATGTCGTGCGGCTGGCCGTGAACGGTCAGGGCTGGCCCGGCCGGAGCGCGACGAAGAGGCCCTCCACGTCGGCACACAGCGTGCCGCCGTCGCGCAGTTCGCCGGACAGGAACCGTTTGCGGCCTTCCTCCCGGGTGAAGCGGGCGGTCAGCCGCAACTCCCGCTCGATGGGCGTGATGCTGCGGTAGTTCACGTGCAGGGATGCGGTCCGTGAGGGCGGCCGCCCGCCGGTGTTGGCCAGCCGGCCCATGACCTCGTCGAAGACCAGCGGGATCGCGCCACCGTGTGCCGCCCCGTTGCCGCCGAGGTAGAACCGGCCGAACGTCACCCGGCCCGCGACGTGCTGCCCGTCCTGCTCATCCAGGTGGACCACGGGCACCAGCGCCTGGGCGCGGCCCGGCAGGTCCATCCGCCCGGCGATCTGGCCGGCCTCGCCCACGGCGTGCGCGCCGAGCCGGATGGCCAGGTCGGTGAGGGTGCGCGACACCTCCACGGCGAGTTCATCGCTGGGCGCGGCGCCGGTGATCCGGTTCTGCAGCACGCGCAGCGCGTCGATCATCCCCGGGAAGGTGGCCGCTTTCGAGGCCAGATCCGGAGGGATCAGTCCCTCCAAGCCCGACCCGCCGCATCCCGGGCCGGGCTGCGTCGCGGACGTCACATCCATCCCGGGTGGCCGGCCACGGCCCTGCTGCTCATGGTGGTGACCTTATCGGCCGTGGCCGGGCACGCCGCGACGGCGCACGTGCGCCCGGGAGCCAGCCGTCACGGCGCATGCCTGCCGTGCAGGCCCTGGGAATCTCTTGGTCCCGGCCGGGATGAACGGCGGCCGCGGCGGGGTTGCGGTCTAGCGATGCGCGGAATCATCACGGACCCCCAGGCCCCCGGCGGGCTGCGGCTCGCCAGCGACCTGCCCGAACCGGACCCGGCCCCGGGCGAAGTGCTCGTGGGGGTGCGAGCCTTCTCGATCAACGCGGGCGAGATCATCCTCATCGATCAGCGCCCCGACGGCTGGCGCCCGGGACAGGACACCGCCGGGGTGGTGCTGCGCGCCGCCGCCGACGGCACCGGGCCGCCCGCCGGGACGCCAGTCGTCGCCTACCCCGAGTGGCACGGCTGGGCCGAGCGCATCGCCGTGCCCTCGAACTGGGTCGCCGCGGTGCCCCCGGGCATCTCCCCAGCGGAGGCCGCGACCCTGCCGGTGGCCGGGCTGACCGCGCTGCGGGCGCTGCGCACGGGCGGGGCCATCCTCGGCCGGAACGTGCTGATCACCGGGGCGACCGGGGGAGTGGGCCAGTTCGCCGTGCAGCTCGCGGTGGCCTCGGGGGCCCGGGTCACCGCCCAGGTCGGCCGCCCCGCGCGGAAGGACGAGGCCCGCCTGCTGGGCGCGCACCAGGCGGTCGTGTCCCTGGACGAGCTGTCCCCGGATGACGGGCCGTTTCACCTCGTCCTCGACGCGGTCGGCGGGCCGCAGCTGATCCAGGTGATCCGGCGCCTGGCCCCGGGCGCGTCGGTGGTGCTGTACGGCGGTCTGGGCGGCGGCACGGATGACTTCCGGCTGCGGGATTTCTACCAGGCGGGTGCCTTCAACGCCCGGGTGATCGCGTTCATCAGCACGATCCCGGACGAGACCAAGGGCGAGGATCTCGCCATCCTCGCCCGGCTCATGGCCGACGGCCGCCTCCGGCCCCAGATCGGCTGGACCGCCGACTGGACCCGGACCGCGGACGCGTTAGCGGCCATGGCGCGGCGGGAGTTCCCCGGCAAGGCGGTGCTCACGATCCCGGGGTGACCGGCCATGATTACCCTGACGCGCCGGTAGGTTTGGGGCCCGGCGCACCGCTACGCGGTGCCGGCCACGCCGATCAGGTGGCCCTCCGGGTCGGTGAAGTGCCCGACGACCAGGCCCGTCGGCGCCTTGACCGGGCCCATCTGGCGCTTCCCGCCGAGGCTCTCGGCCCGCTGCAAGGCGGCCTCGACGTTGGGGACGCCCACGTAGAAGATCACGTGGCCCTCGTACCCTGCGCCTCCGCCGACGCCGCCGGGGATCCCGGTTCCGTCGCTGGTCGCGCCGCCGCTCACGAAGCCATAGTTCATGGGCTCCGACACCGTCTCCGCGACCGGCGCGCTCGTATCGAACTCCCAGCCGAACAGCTCGCCAAAGTACCCCCGGAGCCCCTCCGGGTCCGTCCCGATGATCTCGAAGTGCACAACCGGCTGGGCCATGATTTCTCCTCTCGCGCCGGCCGCCCGGCGCCTGCGCGGGCCGACCTTCTTGATGACTGGCGCAGCGCAGCAAACTCATCGGTGGCCGGCCGTACCACGAGCGAAGGCAGCGGAGCCGTGACCGGTCCTAGCCGCCCGCCGGGACGGTGACCAGGCCGCGGACCGTGGCGGTGAGCACGTCCAGCCCGCGGTCCGGGGCGATCCGGCCCGCGCGGACCTCGTCGGCGCAGGCGTGGATGAGCGCGAAGCAGCTGGCCACCAGCCAGCCCGCGGGCAGGTCCGCGCGGAACGAGCCGTCAGCCTGACCCCGCTCCATCAGCTGGCGGACCCGCCCGTGCGCGGTTTCGTGGCTCCGGGTCAGCGCGGCCGGGCTGAGCTGGACCGCCGCAGCCCCCGCCACCGAGCCGTAGCGGTCGAGGGCCTGCCAGCCCGCCGCGAGCACCCGTTCCAGTGCTTCCAGCGGCGGGCCGCTGCCCGGCCGGGCCGCGTCCAGCGCGGCCGTGCTGCGCCCGACCGTGCGCCGCACCACCGCCTCCAGCAGCGCTTCGGAGGTGGGGAAGTGCGAGTAGACGGTGACCCGGGACACGCCGGCCTCGGTGGCGACGGCCGAGATCCCCGGCTGGCCCCGCCGGTCCAGCAGGTCCTCGGCCGCATCCAGGATCGCCTGGACGTTCCGCTCGGCGGTGGCCCGCCGGTGGTCCGT
>JAOPYP010000564.1 GCA_025964635.1 Actinomycetes bacterium
TCTCGCTCGGCCCAGTGGGTGCCGCCCTGCTGACCTGGGCCGCCGCCCACTTCGGCGTGATGGCCGCCTGCCTGGCCAGCGGCGCAGCGTGCCTGGTCATCGGCACGGCCGCACTACTCACGCCGATCCGGCGCCGGGGCACGAGGCCCGGTGTAGCCGCCGCCGAGACCTGACTAGGGCGGCGCTGCGGGGTTTCCGGGGTTCTCCGGTCCCGTAGGAGTTACTTGACGCATGTCAGCCAGGGCCGCGTTAGCGCTCAGGCGGCGTGCTCCAAGCGGTCGCGGGCCTGGCAGCGGAGGGCCCGCTGGAGGCTGTCCCGGCCCTCGAGGAGCAGCCGGCGCAGGGCGGCAGGCGGATCGGCCTCGGCGATGTAGGCGTCGGTGAGCTCCACGGTCCGCTCGGAGATCTGGGTCAGCGGGTAGGCGTTCGTGGCGAACCCCTGGGCCATGTCGCTGCTCCAGTTCCGCCACACGTCGCCGACCACCTCGAAGTACCGGGTGGCGTACGGCGCGAGCAGGTCCGCCTGGTCCGGGTCGCTGAACCCGTTCAGCGTGGCGCGGAACATGGCGTTCGGCAGCGTTCCGCTGACGATCGCCTGCCACGCCGCCTCCTTGGCCGCGGGCTCCGGGATCGCGGCCCGGCAGGTGGCGGCGCGCCGCTCGCCCGCGTCGGTGGGGTCGCGGCGCAGTTCCGCGTCGATCTCGGCGGGTCCCGCAGCGCCCTGGCTGACCAGCCGGTGCAGCAGCCGCCAGCGCAGCTCGGTATCCACCGTCAGGCCGTCCAGGTACGCCGACCCGTTGAGCAGGCCGCTCAGCCGGGCTAGGTCGCTGCGCGAGGTGGCCAGGCTGGCGAACGCCTGGACGTAGGCGAGCTGGCGGTCCGAGCCCGGTGCGGCCCGCTCGGCCAGGCCGAGCAGGACCCCGGCGGCCTCGTTCATCCCGCCCGGCCGCCAGGCCGGGTCGGTGAAGCGCCGCAGCGCCGAGGTGGCCTGCCGGAGCAGGGTCTGCACCACGGAGATGTCCTCGGCGTGGTCCACCCCGGACATCACCAGCTGGACGTAATGCCGCGCCGCCATCTCCGCGTCCCGGCACATGTCCCACGCGGCGGCCCAGCACAGCGCGGCGGGCAAGGACTCGGTGAACTCCCCGATGGCCGTGATGAGGGTGACGAGGGAATGGCTGTCCAGCCGCATCTTCGCGTAGGTCAGGTCGTCGTCGTTGACCAGCACCAGGTCGGGCTGGCGTTCACCAGCCAGCGCGTCCACGACCGTGCGTTCGCCCGCGATGTCGAGCTCGAGCCGCCGGCGCCGGCCCAGCCCGGCCTCGGTCCGGTCGTAGAGGCCGACCGCGATCCGGTGCGCCCGGAGCACAGGGTGGCCCGCGGGCGCGGTCTGCACCACCGCGAACTCCGTGATCCGCTGGTCCCCGTCCAGGTCGTATTCGGGCCGCAGCGTATTCACCCCGGCTGTTTCGAGCCACTGCTTGGACCAGCCGGACAGTTCCCGCCCCGACGACTCCTGCAGGGCGCCCAGCAGGTCGGCGAGGGTGGCGTTCCCCCAGGCGTGCTCGGCGAAGTAGCGCCGCACGCCGTCCAGGAAGTGATCGCGGCCCACGTAGGCGACGAGCTGCTTGAGCACCGACGCGCCCTTGGCGTAGGTGATCCCGTCGAAGTTGACCTCGACCGCGGCAATGTCCGGGATGTCCGCGGCGATCGGGTGCGTGGAGGGCAGCTGGTCCTGCTGGTAGGCCCAGGCCTTGTGCAGCTGGCAGAACGTGGTCCACGCGTTGTGCCACCGGGTGGCCTCGGCCTGGGCTACGGCGGAGGCCCAGGTGGCGAACGACTCGTTCAGCCACAGGTCGTCCCACCAGCGCATGGTGACCAGGTCGCCGAACCACATGTGCGCCATCTCGTGCAGGATCGTGTCGCCGCGCAGTTCCCGGGCGAAGTCGGTGACCCGGGAGCGGAACACGTAGTCCTCGAGGAACGTCACGCAGCCGGCGTTCTCCATCGCGCCCGCCTTGAACTCCGGCACGAACACCTGGTCGTACTTGCCGAACGCGTAGCGCACCCCGAACGCGTCATGGAAGAAGTCGAAGCCCTGCCTGGTCACCTCGAAGATTTCCTCGGGGTCCAGGTACCCGGCCAGCGAGCGGCGGCAGTAGATGCCCAGCGGGATGCCGTCGTGCTCGCTCGTGACCTGGTAGTACGGGCCGGCCACCATGGCCGTGATGTACGTGGACATGACCGGCGACGGGGGAAAGCGCCAGCGCTTCACATTCCCGGGCGCGGTCTGGCCGACCGCCTCGGCGGCCATGTTCGAGAGGACCAGCCAGTCCCCGGGGGCGATCACCGAGAACTCGAAGGAGGCCTTCAGGTCAGGCTGGTCGAAGCAGGCGTAGACCCGGTGCGCGTCGTACGTTTCCAGGTCGGAATACAGGTAGACGCCTCCGTCGGAGGGGTCGGTGAAACGGTGCAGGCCCTCGCCGCTCCGCGAGTACGCGCACTCGGCCACCACCCGCAGCTCGTTCGTGGCCCGGAGCCCGTGCAGCGCGATCCGGTTGCCGTCGAACGCGCTGACGCTGACCGGATCGCCGTTCAGGACGATTTCCCGGACAGCGGGGGCGGTCAGCTCGATGAAGGTGTCCGCACCCGGGGTGGTGCACTGGAACCGGACGGTGCTGGCCGACAGGAAGCTGTCGTCACCCCCGGTGAAATCCAGTTCCACCTGATAGGAGCGGGCATCGAGGAGTTGCCGCCGGTCACGCGCTTCCTCGCGGGTGAGATTGTTCGCCACGTGCCTGGCACCTTTCCATGTCCACGGTGTGGGGTGTCCACGTTTCCGCCGGCCGCCATTCATCCGGGCGGCTGCTCCGGCATTTTCCCACGCCCGGTGGCGGAATGCGGTCGGGCGTGTGCCGGTTGCAGGCTACGTGAGGACCCGCCGGCGCCCCGGCGTCCGGCCCGTGGTCCCCAGCAGCCTGATCAACTGGCCAGCACATGCTGGCCCCGCCCCCACGAGAAGGAGCCCCATGGCCGAGCAGGAGCCTACCCCGGTCGATTTCTGGTTTGACCCGCTGTGTCCGTGGGCCTGGATCGCGTCCCGCTGGATGCTCGAGGTCCAGCAGGTCCGGCCGGTTCAGGTGCGCTGGCACGTGATGAGCCTGGCGGTGCTGAACGAGGGCAAGGATGACATGCCCGAGCGGTACCAGGAGCTGATGAAGCAGGCGTGGGGCCCGGTGCGGGTCGCGATCGCCGCCGAGCAGAAGTTCGGGCCTGACGTGCTCGGCCCGCTCTACACCGCCTTCGGCAACCGCTTCCACCACGAGAAGGCCCCGAAGGACCGGCCCACCATCGAGGCCGCGCTCCGCGAGGCCGGGCTGCCGGCCGAACTGGCCGACGCCATGGACTCCACCGAGTACGACGAGGCGGTCCGGGCCTCCCACGCGGAAGGCATCGACCGGGTGGGTTACGAGGTGGGCACGCCCGTGATCTCGGTCAACGGCACATCGATCTTCGGCCCGGTGGTGTCCCCGATTCCGCGCGGCGAGGCGGCCGCAAAGCTCTGGGACGGCGTGATGCTGGTGACCCAGACCGACGGGTTCTTCGAGCTCAAGCGCAGCCGGACCCGCGACCCGATCTTCGACTAGCAGCGGACTGGGCCTGCGCGCACCGGCCTTCCGGGCCGGGCGGGCAGGCCCGTGCCGCGCGTCCCAGCCGCGCTGCCGGCGCGCCGCGATCTCTCCCTGACCTGATCCGCCGCCGCGCCGGGGCGTTCTGGCAGACTGGCTCCGTGCGCGTCTACCTGGGATCTGACCACGCCGGATACGAGCTCAAGACGGCCCTGATCAAGTGGCTGGGCGAAGCCGGCCATCAGGCGGTCGACTGCGGTCCGGCCAGCTACAACCCGCAGGATGACTACCCCGTCTACGTGATGCGCGCGGCCAGCGCGGTCGCCGCGGACCCGGAGAGCCTGGGCATCGTGATCGGCGGGTCGGGCAACGGGGAGCAGATCGCGGCCAACAAGGTCCGCGGGATCCGGGCCGCCCTGGCCTGGACCGACGAGACCGCCCGCCTCGCCCGCCTGCACAACGACGCCAACATCCTGAGCCTCGGCGCCCGCATGTACCCGCTGGCGGACGCCGTCAGCTTCGCCCAGGTCTTCGTCGAGACAGCGTTCTCCGGCGAACCGAGGCACGCCCGCCGCCTCCAGATGATCGCCGAGTACGAGAAAACCGGCGAACTCCCCCCCGAACCCCGCGACAGCTGACCACCAGGAGAACGGGCCTCAGCGGGGGCTGACCGCGGGGAGAGGGACTCACCCGGCGGCTGCTCTCACCGCCCGGTCCGCCTGCGCGTCCGGTGCCGCTTCCCCCGTCCGCCGTTCCGCCCTCGCGCCGCATCCCCGTTCTGGCCCCGCGCCTTCGGCTGCCGGGGTGACTTAGCCTGCCCCTCCGCCGGCCGCGACGCAGCAGGCGCATCGGCCCGCGTTGCCCCGGCCGCTGGCGTGGCGGGCGGAGTTGCCACCGGCGGAGTCGCCTTAGGTGCGGATCCCGCGGCCCGGGGTGCTGCCGGCGGCGCCGGGGGCGATGCCCCGGGCGTGCTACCGCGCGGCCCCGCCGGCCGTGACGGCTCAGGCCGCGGGGGCCGCGGCCGGGCCGAAGTCCCGCCGCCCGTCGACTGCTCGGCGGCGGCTTCGTGCTCGGGCCGGGGACGGGACACGTCCCTGGCCCGCATGGCCGAATCAACCGTGATCTTCATCCCGGGCATGGAAGCCTCCCCCGGTTAGCTTTCCCGCCCACCCGTGACCCAGTCTTGCCAGCCCGGAGAACCTGCGGAAGGGGCCGGTGCCCGCCGGGCCACGCGAGGCCGGTGCTGGCCCGGCTACAGCCGAGGCCGGGACGTGGCCGAAGGCCGTGACATGGCCGTGAAGTGCTCAGAAGATCGTGGGGCACCACGGGGCGGGGTCCCAGGACAGCGCCGCCGACAGGGCCGCGAGGGCGCCGCTGCGTTCCTCGGTGGCCAGTCCCGCGCGGGCCAGCGAGCCAAGTGGCGTGCCACCAAGGTAGGCCGCGCCCAGTGTGGCCGCAGGGAGGACGACGTCCGGAGCCGCCGAGGTCCGCT
>JAOPYP010000632.1 GCA_025964635.1 Actinomycetes bacterium
CGCCGGGCGCCCCGGCGCTTGCGTTCGTCGCGGCGTGGCTGGGCCGCGCGCCGCATCCGGGCGGCGCGCGGCCGTGGTCCCCTGGTTCCGGCCCTGGCCATAACCTGACGGTAGGCGTATCCGCGCAGGTGAGGGCCGGTCTGTACTGGACGGTAAGAACCTCGTAAGAGCGCGCGGGGCTGATGGGGGCGGAGGGGCCGCCGCTGGCGGGTCAGCGCCCGGTCAGCACGGATCCTGGCGGTCCTGGATGGCCCGGCCCAGCCGGGCCAGCGCGTCGGCGAACGCCTGCTGCTCCGCGGCCGAGAACCCCTCGAACAGCTCGGCCATGGCGTCCAGCCGGGGCTCCAGGGCCTGTTCCGCTTCCCGGGCCCCGCTCGGGGACAGCTCGACCAGCGTGGCGCGGCGGTCGGTGGGATGCGGGCGGCGCACCACGAGCTGGGCGTCCTCGAGCGCATCCACCATCGCGGTCATGTTCCGCGGGCTCACCCCGAGCTGGACGCCGAGGTCCCGCATGATCGCCGGGCCGCCGCAGTGCAGCGCCTGGAGCAGCCGGAGCCGGGCGTAGGTAAGGCCGCCGCAGGCCCGCCCCTCCATCCAGCGCAGGAACGCTGACGTGAAGCGCGCGGTCTCCCCGACCAGCGTGCGGCGGCGTTCCGCTTCGGGCAGGCCCGCCAGGGACACGCCCGGCGGGCATGCCTGGTCCAGCGGCACACTCTCCACGGGCACCTGATCCAGCGACACCCCCCCAGCCTACCTGGGGTCCTTCGTTGACACTATTATTACGTGCGGTAATATATCTACAGTGATTTTTACATCTCGCATAAATGATCTCCAGGGAGAGCCGGACCATGACCCACGCTGACGGCCCATCGCAAGCCACCGGGGTACCGGCGGATGACACGCCGGACAGCGTGCTGGCCGGCCCGAGTACCTGGACCCTGGACCCGGCTCGTTCCTCGGCCTCGCTGCGCTCCAAGACCATATGGGGGCTGGTCACGGTACGCGGCGCGTTCGGCGAGCTGGCCGGGAACGCCGAGATCCTCCCCGGCGGCGCGGCCCGGGGGCGGCTGGAGCTCGGCGCGGCCTCGCTGAACACCAAGAACGCCAAGCGCGACCGGCATCTGGCCTCGGCGGACTTCTTCAACGCCGCTGAGCACCCGTCGATCGTGGCCGACCTGGCCAGCGCCACCCGGACCGGTGACCAGGTGGCCGTCGAGGGCACGCTCACCGTCGCGGGGCAGACCCGGCCGCTCAGCTTCACCGCCACGCTGGCCGAGGTCACCCCGGCGGCGTTCACGCTGCGTGCCGAGGGGGTTGTGGTGGACCGGGCCGACTTCGGCCTCACCTGGAACCAGATGGGCATGCTGACCGGCCCGTCGACCGTCGACGTGGAGGCGCGCTTCACGCGGTCCTGACCGGGGGCGCCGTGCTCCGCTGACCTATGGTGGCAGTGTGCGTGCCTGGGTAGTGCATCAGCCCGGGCCGGTCGCGTCCGGCCCGCTGCGGCTCGTCGAGCGCCCGGTTCCCCAGCCTGGTCCCGGCCAGCTGCTGCTGCGGATCCGGTGCTGCGGCGTATGCCGGACCGACCTGCACCTGGCCGAGGGGGACCTGCCGCCCAGGCGGCCGGACACCACGCCGGGCCATGAAGTGGTCGCGGAGGTGGTGGCGACCGGGCCGGGCACCCGGCGGTTCACGACCGGTGACCGGGTCGGGGCGGCCTGGCTGGGCGGGACCGACGGGTCCTGCGTGTTCTGCCGCCGGGGGCAGGAGAATCTCTGCCCGGCCTCTGTCTACACCGGCTGGGACTTCGACGGCGGGTACGCCGAGTACATGGTGGCCGCGGAGGCTTTCGCCCACCCGCTGCCGGGCGGCTTCAGCGACGCCGAGCTGGCCCCGCTGCTGTGCGCGGGGATCATCGGCTACCGGGCGCTGCGCCGGGCCGAGGTGCCGCCGGGCGGCACGCTGGGGATCTGGGGTTTCGGCGGGTCCGCGCATCTCGCGGCCCAGGTCGCCATGGCCCAGGGGGCGGCGGTGCATGTTTTCACCCGGGGAGAGGCGGCCCGGGAACTGGCCCGCTCGCTGGGCGTCGCGTCGGCGCAGGACTCATTCGATCCCCCTCCGGTGCCGCTGGACTCCGCCATCCTGTTCGCGCCGGTCGGCACCCTGGTGCCCGCTGCGCTGAGCGCCCTGGACCGGGGCGGGACCCTGGCGATCGCCGGGATCTACCTGACCGACATCCCTGAGCTGGACTACGAGCGGCACCTGTTCCAGGAACGTCAGGTGCGCAGCGTCACGTCCAATACCCGGGCCGACGCGACCGAGTTCCTGACCCTGGCCGAGCGGCTCCGGATCAAGGTCACCACCACCCCGTACCGATTCGACCAGGCCGGCCAGGCGCTCAGCGACCTGGCCGCGGAACGGGTCCAAGGCGCCGCTGTACTGTCCATGTCGTGAGCGAGCGGAGGCGCAGTGACGGGGATGGGGAGGTAGGCGGGGCCCCGGAGACGCCGGGAAGCAGAGCGCGCGGGCTGCTGGCCAAGGTTCCGCTGCTGGACGGGCATAACGACCTGCCCTGGGCGTTGCGCGAGGCCGGGTGCGCCGGCCTGGACGGCACGGACCTGAGCCAGCGGGTCAGCTTCACCCAGACCGACCTGCCGCGGCTCGCCGCGGGCGGGGTCGGCGCCCAGTTCTGGTCGGTGTACGTGCCCTCGACCCTCGCCGGCGAGTCGGCCGTGGCCGCCACCCTGGAGCAGATCGACCTGGTCCGGCGGATGATCCGGCTCTACCCCGGCCAGCTCGGGCTGGCGCTGACCGCGGACGACGTGCGGCGGGTCTTCGCGGCGGGCCGGATCGCGTCGCTGCTCGGCGCGGAGGGTGGCCATTCCATCGCGTCCTCGATGGGGGTGCTCCGCGCGCTGTACGCGCTGGGCGTCCGGTACCTCACCCTCACGCACAACGCCAACGTGCCCTGGGCTGACTCCGCGACGGACCAGCCGCGGGCCGGGGGGCTGACCGAGTTCGGCCGCGCGGTGGTCCGCGAGATGCAGCGGCTGGGCATGCTTACCGACCTGTCCCACGTCTCACCGGCCACGATGAGTGACGCGCTGGACGTCGCGGAGGCGCCGGTCATCTTCTCCCACTCCAGCGCCCGCGCCCTGTGCGACCACCCGCGCAACGTGCCGGACGACATCCTGGCCCGGCTGCCAGGTAACCGCGGGGTGTGCATGGTCACCTTCGTGGCCTCGTTCGTGTCGCCCGACTGCTGGGCCTGGGAGCGCGAGCTCACCGCCGAGATGGAGCGGCGCGGTGCCGATCCCTGGGAGCTGTCCGCGCGGGACCGGCTCCGCCGGGAGATGACCGCGGCCAGCCCCCGATCTCGGGCCGGGGCCACGCTGCCCCGGGCAACGCTGGCCCAGGTGGCCGGCCATATCGAGCACGTGCGCGAGGTGGCCGGCGTCGACCACGTCGGGCTGGGCGGCGATTTCGACGGCACCGACCAGCTGCCCGACGGGCTGGCGGACGTCTCCTGTTATCCGGCGCTGCTCGCCGAACTGCTCAGCCGCGGCTGGACCGAGGAAGACTGCGCGAAGCTGGCCGGGGGCAACATCCTGCGGGTCATGCACGAGGCGGAGGCGGCGGCCCGGGAGCTCTCCCGGCAGCGCCCTCCGTCCACCGCCCGGATCGAGGATCTGGACGGCGAGTGAGCGGTACCCAGGAGAAGCCTTGCCCAGCGGAGGGGCCGCGCTCCGCCCGGTCCGGGGTGGCTCAGAACACGTCGCGGAACAGGCTGACGACATCACGCGCGCCGCGGCCAGCGTGGTCCTTCTGCGGGTTGTAGCAGGCCAGCGACACCCCGGCCAGCGCGGGCTCGGCGAGCAACGGCCGGATCAGCTCGCCGAGCTCGGCCAGTGACAGGCCGCCGGGCATCAGGTAGTCCGTGGCCGGGAAGGCCCGCTCGTCGAGCACGTCCACGTCGAGGTGCACCCAGTAGCGCCCCGCCGCCGCGGTCAGCTGGTCCCGGGCGGCCTGCCCGGCCGCGGCCACCCCGCGGTCGCGCAGCACCGCCGGGCTCAGCTCCGGCTCCAGCCCGGCCTGCTCGGGCAGCACGGACCCGTACCCGGCCGCCTCGTCCCGGTCCCGCGGGCCGAGCAGGGCCAGCGCGCCGGGGCCGACGAGCGGCGCGCCCAGTTCCGCGGACCAGGCGGCCGGGCCCCGGCCGGCGATCACCGACATGGACATGTCCGCGGGCTCCCCGGTCGGCGACGTCCGCCCGTCGTAGAGGTCCAGGTGGCCGTCGAGGTAGGCCAGGCCGATCGCGCCGAGGGCGTCACGGGCCCCGCCGAGCGCGCCCGGCAGCAGCGTGCAGCAGCCGCCGACCAGGAAGGGGACCACCCCGTCGGCGATCTGGGTGCCGACCAGGGACCGCAGCGCCCGGGTGGCGGCCAGGACCGATGGCCAGCCGAGCACCCCGGTCGCGGTGTCCCGGTCCCGGCCGACCAGGCGGATATCCAGGTCGCCGGCGTCCTCCGCCCCGGCCGCGCCGGGCAGTCCGGCGTCCCGCAGGGCGGCCGGGGCCAGTTCCGTGCCGAACGGCCGGCTGCCGGTCCCGGCCGCGTTGACGCAGTCGATCGGGACCCCGGTGGCCACGATGCGCCGTCCCGGGCGACCCGCCTCCTGATGCATCCGCGTGCCCTCCGGCCCGTCGCCGATATGACCGTTAGCTGAAGTGGGTCACCGGCCTTTCCTGGAGCTCGCCGTCCAGGTAGACGTCCACCTTCTCGTCGTAGAAGCAGGCCAGGCCCGCGACCTTCTGGCTCTCCGGCAGCGGGGTCCGGTAGATCCACACGATGTCGGTGTGCAGCTGCTCACCCGCCTGCACCGACCAGTAGCTGGCTGTGCCCTTGTACGGGCACTGCGTCTGGGTGGCTGAGGGCCGGAGCAGGTTCATCCGCAGGTCGGTCACCGGCAGGTAGTAGCGCGGCGGCAGGCCGGTCTCGAAGAGGATGCGCGGCTGCCGGGAGTCGGCCACCGTCACCCCGTCCACCTCGACCCGGATGTGCCGCGAGCTGGCCAGGATGTCCACCCGGGTATAGGGGTCGCGCGGATGGGTGTAGACCGGCTCGTCTTCCTCCAGCCACTCGCTCATCGCGTCCCAGTCCAGCCTGACCAGGTTGCGCAGGTCCTCCAGCGGGGAGTCCGGGTACCGGCGGGCGGCCCGCTCCGCGGTGGCGCCGGGCACCCGCACGTGGTAGATCTCCGCGTCGCCCCGGCTCGGCGAGTGCTCGGTCTCCCCGGCCGGGATCAGCTTGGCCTGGACGTCGGCGGCAGGGAAGTAGTACACGGGGAAGTAGGGCCACTCCCAGACCAGCACCGGCGTCCTGGTGTCGGCGACGAGCTCACCACCCAGGTAGGCGCGGACCCGCTTGCGCCCGGTCTCGGTGCGGACCCGTCCCGCGGTTTTGGTCACGGCGGCCTCCATCCGTGGGTCATGGTGCTGACATCACTTGCGGCCCAGTAGCGTCAATGTATGCGACTCGGTGTCCTGGACGTGGGCTCCAACACGGTGCACTTCCTGGTGGTCGACGCGTACCGCGGTGCGCGGCCCACGCCCGTTTACTCCCACAAGGCCGAGCTGCGGCTCGGTGACCATCTGGAAGACGGCACCCGGCTCTCCGAGGAGGGCGCCCAGCAGCTGCGCGCGTTCGTCCGCGAGGCGCTCCAGATCGCGGAGGACAAGGGGGTCGAGGAGCTGCTCGCCTTCGCTACCTCCGCGGTCCGCGACGCGGCCAACGCCGACGAGGTGCTGGCCCAGATCCGCGAGGAGAGCGACGCGCACATCCAGGTCCTGACCGGCCAGGACGAGGCGCGGCTTACGTTCCTCGCCGCCCGGCGCTGGTTCGGCTGGTCCTCAGGCAAGCTGCTCGTCCTGGACATCGGCGGCGGTTCGCTGGAGATCGCCGAGGGCGTGGACGAGGAGCCCGATGTGGCCATCTCGCTGCCGCTGGGCGCGAGCCGGCTGACCCGTGACTGGCTGACCAGCGACCCGCCCTCACCCGAGCAGGTGCGCCAGCTGCGCCGGTACGTGCGGGCCGAGATCGGGCGGCAGGCCGGCCAGGTGATGCGGGACGGCCGGCCGGACCGCGCGGTGGCCACCTCCAAGACCTTCCGGCAGCTGGCCAGGACCGCCGGCGCCGCGCCCTCGAGCGAGGGTCCCTACATCCGGCGGCGGCTCAGCCACAGCGACCTGACCAAGCTCTCCGACAAGCTGGCCGTCATGTCCGCGGCCGACCGGGCGCAGATGCCCGGGGTTTCCCGTGGCCGGGCCGGCCAGCTCGCCGCGGGGGCCATCGTGGCCGACGCGGTCATGGACCTGTTCGACCTGGAAGAGCTGTTCATCTGCCCGTGGGCGCTGCGCGAAGGCGTGATCCTGCGCCGGCTGGACGCGCTCACCACGGGCCTGCCGGGGCGCTGACCCGCAGACGGCCCCGGGGTGCGAGCCCCGGGGCCGTCTGCGTGACTGATGCCTGCGGCGATTACTCAGGCGTGCGGGCGCCGTCGCCGGTCGCGTTGTCGGCGCGGTCGCCGAGGCTCCCTGGCGTGCCCCGGCCCGCGGTGGGCCGGACCGGCTTGGCCGCCGGCTCGCGGCTGCGGTCCGGACCCGCCGGGGCGGGGCGCTCGGACGGAAGGGAGCGCGGGCCCGTGCCGCCAGGAGGAGTGCCGCCGGGACCAGTGGTGCCCGGACCCGTGCTGCCCGGACCCGTGCTGCCCGGACCCGTGCTCCCCGAAGCGCCGCTGCCCGACGGGGAGCCGCTGGCGGGTGCGGGCCGCTCGCCTGGCAGTCGCTCGCCAGGCACGGGGCTGCCCCGGTGGCTGCGGGCTGCCGCGTCCGCCGGGCCGTTAGCCGGCCC
>JAOPYP010000655.1 GCA_025964635.1 Actinomycetes bacterium
CCCGGCCCAGGGCGGCCGCGTCCCGGAGCGGACCGCCCGCCCCCGCCGGGGCCGCATCTCCCGAGGCTGCCTCCCCCGGCTCCGCGCCCCCCGGCTCCGCCTCCTCCGGCTCCGCGTCCCCCGCGCCCGCTGCTTCTGCGCCTGCGTCCCCGGCGGCTGGGGTGCCCGCGTCCTCCCGGAATGGAGCGCCCGCTCCGTCCCCCGCCAGCGCCCCGCCCGCATCTCCCTCGTCCGCCAACGCTGCCCCGGCCGCGGCCGGCGGCCACGCCACCGGCGCGTCCGAGGCCGAGGCCGTCCGGCAGCGCTGGCCGGAGATCCTCGAAGCGGTCAAGGGAAAGCGCCGGGTGGCCTGGATGCTGCTCAGCAACGCCACCGTGCACTCGGTCGAGGGTGGCGTGCTGACCGTGCTGTTCGCCCGGGAAGGCGAGGCCAAGGGGTTCGCGGCCAGCCCTTACGACCGCGACCTGATCGGCGCGCTCACCTCTGTCCTGGGCCTGACCCTGCGGATCAAGGCGATGTCCGCGGCGCAGCTGGCCAGCACGCCCGGCGCGCCGCGCAGCGCGCACGGCGGCCCGGACGAGCTCAGCGCCAAGGCGCCGGCGGCGGTGCAGGCGCCGTCCGCGCCGCCGGATGGCCCCGAGCCGCCGCAGACCCTCTCGGCTGAGGCACAGCACGACAGCGCCCCGGCCCAGCCGGTCAGCGGGGGCCTGACCGGCATGGACCTCATCAAGCGGGAGCTCGGCGGCCGCATCATTGCCGAAATCGACGAGCCCTAAGCCCCCGCTCACCTTCACGTTCGTGATCATGACCTAGGTGTCGCTCCAAATGACTCAACCCCGTGATCACGACAGGACGCTGTGACTGGCGGGGTTGCCGATGCTGCTGAGGCCCGCGCCACCGTCCATGTCGCCCCGGCGCAGGGAACCATGTGGCTTCTGTGGCCAGTGGGGCACATGGGCTCGCCAATTCCGCCGGGCGATGCCATTCGCGAGGCGATGCGCCCGGGGTGTGCCGCAGGCCTTAGGCTCGAAACCGACAGGCCCGTACGCCGCCCCGGACCGGGCTGGCGCCATGGGCGCCCCAGTCGCCGCGCGAAGATGCGGGCTGACGGAACCGAGTGAGGCACAGTGGATCCTGGCGGCCAGATCGATATGCAGCAACTGCTCGCGGCGGCGCAGCAGATGCAGGACCAGCTCATGAACGCCCAGCAAGAACTCGCCGACGCGGTGGTCGAGGGCAGCGCGGGCGGCGGGCTGGTGAAGGCCAAGGTCAACGGGCAGGGCGACCTAGTGGACCTGACGATCAGTCCGGCCGCTATCGACGCCTCAGACGCCGCGGAAACGGCCCAGACCCTCGCCGACCTGGTCCTCGCGGCGGTCCGGGACGCGAACCGGGCCGCGGGTGAGCTGCAGCAGGAGAAGATGGGCCCGCTCGCGTCCGGCATCGGGGGGCTGGGCGGTGCGGGCGATGTGCCCGGCCTGCCCGGTATCCCGGGTATCGGGGACGTCCCCGGCCAGCCCCACGGCGGCGAGCCGCGTGGCGGCGGCGACCTGCGCGGCTGAGCGGCTGACACCCAGGTGTACGAAGGCATCGTCCAGAGCCTCATCGACGAACTCGGCCGGCTGCCGGGCGTCGGTCCCAAGGGCGCGCAGCGGATCGCGTTCCACCTGCTCGCCACGGACGCCACGGACGTCCGGCGGCTGGCGTCGGTGCTGGTCGAGGTGACCGAGCGGGTCCGGTTCTGCCGGATCTGCGGCAACGTGGCCGAGGAAGAGGAGTGCCGCATCTGCCGCGACCCGCGCCGCGACGCGTCGGTCATCTGCGTGGTCGAGGAGCCCAAGGATATCGCCGCGATCGAGAAGATCCGCGAGTTCCGCGGCCGGTACCACGTCCTCGGCGGGGCGATCAGCCCGATCGACGGGATCGGCCCGGACGACCTGCGCACCCGGGAGCTCATGGTGCGGCTGTCCGACGGCGCGGTCACCGAGGTGATCCTGGCCACCAACCCCAACCTGGAAGGCGAGGCGACCGCCACCTACCTGGCCCGGCTGCTCAAGCCGCTGGGCCTCCGGGTGACCCGGCCCGCCAGCGGGCTGCCCGTCGGCGGCGATCTGGAGTACGCGGACGAGGTGACGCTGGGCCGGGCGTTTGAAGGACGGCGGCTGCTCGATGTCTGACCCGCGTGCTACGACGTCTCCCATGTCGGACATGCAGGCATACCCGGGAGCCCCGATGCCCAGCGCGCCCCTGGCGGCGCGGCGTGTCCCATGAAACCAGACCGGAGGACGGGCAGGCTGGGGACTCGTGAGCGAGGCCCAGTGACCCGCAGGACCGCACCCTGGCTGCGAGGAACCCATGAGCACTGCTAACCGAGGAACACCGGCCGCGCCCTCGGGCGAGGGCTGGAACCCGCTGGCCGACCGGATCGCCGGGCAGGCGCGCGACTTCCTGGACGGGGTCGCCGCCCTGGCCCATGGTGAGGGCGGCGACGAGGCGGTCCCGTTGCTGCTTCTGGAGATCTCGCAGATCCTGCTGGCTGGCGCGCAACTGGGCGCGAGCAAGGACGTCATCCTCCCCGGCAACTGGGAGCCCGATGTGGGCGCCGACCCGGATCTGGACACGCTCCGGTCGGGCCTGGCCCGGCGGCTGGCCGACTACGACGACTACGCCGAGCTGTTCGACCCTTACTCCGACACCGGGCTGACCGCTTTCCGCCTGTCCGACGACCTGGCCGCGGTCGCCGCGGACCTGATCCACGGGCTGCAGCACTACGAGGCCGGCCGCTCCCTGGAAGCCCTGTGGTGGTGGCAGTACTCGTACGTCAATCACTGGGGCACGCACGGCAGCGCGGCGCTGCGGGCCCTCCATGCGGTGCTGGCCCACGCCATGCTCGACGTCTCGGAGGAGAGCACGCTCGCCTGACCCCGGCGGCCCGGGCACCCGGTGCGCCGACCCCTCCCGGCCCGGGCCGAGAGAAAACGGGGCGGGGGTTCCCGGCGGGGGTAGGTACACTCAAGCCGCCAGCAGCCGGACCGGGAGGAGCGGCACACCTGTGGCGCTTGTCGTGCAGAAGTACGGTGGATCCTCGGTGGCCGACGCCGACGGCATCAAGCGGGTGGCGCAGCGCATCGTCGCGACCCGCAAGGCCGGGCATTCCGTCGTCGTGGTGGTGTCCGCCATGGGTGACACCACCGACGAACTCCAGGACCTGGCCGCCCAGGTCAGCCCGCTGCCGCCGGGCCGCGAACTCGACATGCTGCTCACCGCGGGCGAGCGGATCTCGATGGCGCTGCTGGCCATGGCGATCGCCAACCTCGGGCTGGAAGCACGCTCGTTCACCGGGTCCCAGGCCGGCGTGATCACCGACTCCGCGCACGGCAAGGCCCGGATCATCGACGTGACCCCGGGCCGGATCGCCAGCGCACTGGACGAGGGCGCGATCCCGATCGTGGCCGGTTTCCAGGGCGTCTCGCAGAACGGCAAGGACATCACCACGCTGGGCCGGGGCGGCTCGGACACCACCGCGGTCGCGCTGGCCGCCGCCCTCGAGGCAGACGTGTGCGAGATCTACACCGACGTGGACGGGGTGTTCACCGCGGACCCCCGCATCGTCCGGACCGCCCGCCGCATCCCGTGGATCAGCTACGAGGAGATGCTGGAGATGGCCGCGTGCGGGGCCAAGATCCTCCAGCTGCGGTGCGTCGAGTACGCCCGCCGCTACGGCATGCCGATCCACGTCAGGTCGTCGTTCAGCAACCGCACGGGCACCACGATCAGCGAAGCCAACCAGGGAACGGAGGCGGCCGGGGTGGAGCAGGCGATCATCTCCGGAGTCGCGCACGACCGGAGCGAGGCGAAGATCACGGTGGCCGGCGTCCCCGACCGGGTGGGCGTGGCCGCGCAGACCTTCCGCATCGTGGCCGCGGCCGGCATCAACATCGACATGATCGTGCAGAACATCTCCGCCGCCACCACCGGCCGCACGGACATCTCGTTCACGCTGCCCCGTGACGACGGGCAGGCCGCGATGGCCGCCCTGAACGGCGCGCAGCCGGACATTGGGTTCGAGACGCTGCTGTACGACGACCGGATCGGCAAGGTGTCGCTGATCGGGGCGGGGATGCGGTCCCACCCCGGGGTCAGCGCCACATTCTTCGGCGCGCTCGCCGACGCCGCGGTCAACATCGAGATGATCTCCACCTCGGAGATCAGGATCTCGGTGGTCGTGGACCAGAAGGACGTGGACGTCGCGGTCGCCGCCGCGCACCGCGCCTTCGACCTGGACGCCAGCGAGGTCGAGGCCGTGGTGTACGGGGGGACGGGCCGGTGAGCGGCCGGCCCGGGAGGGCCAGGCCGACGCTGGCCGTGGTCGGCGCGACCGGCGCCGTCGGCACGGTCATGCTTGACCTGCTGTCCACCCGCGACGACGTGTGGGGCGAGGTCCGGCTGATCGCCTCGTCCCGGTCCGCCGGGCGGCACCTGCGGGTCCGCGGCGCGGAGATCGAGGTCCTGGCGCTGGCCCCCGAGGTGTTCGACGGGGTCGACGTGGCCATGTTCGACGTGCCCGACGAGGTCTCGGCCGAGTGGGCCCCGGTCGCGGCGGCCCGTGGCGTGGTGGTGGTGGACAACTCGGGGGCGTTCCGGATGGACCCGGCCGTTCCCCTGGTGGTGCCCGAGGTCAACCCGCAGGAGGCCGCCAACCGGCCCAAGGGCATCATCTCCAACCCGAACTGCACCACGCTGTCGCTGATCGTCGCGATGGCCGCGCTGCACCGTGCGTTCGGGCTGGAAGAGATGGTGGTGAGCTCCTACCAGGCCGCCTCGGGCGCGGGCCAGGCCGGGATCGACACGCTGTACGCGCAGATGGACAAGACCGCCGGCTCGCGGATGCTCGGGCAGCGGGCCGGTGACCTGCGCGCCGTGGTCGGCGACTTCGGCCCGTTCCCCGCCCCCCTCGCCCTCAACGTCGTGCCCTGGGCCGGCTCGGTCAAGCCGGACGGCTGGTCCTCGGAGGAACTCAAGATCCGCGACGAGTCCCGCAAGATCCTCGGCATGCCCGGCCTCCGGGTGACAGCCACCTGCGTCCGGGTGCCCGTGGTGACCACCCACTCGGTGGCCGTGCACGCGGTGTTCGGCCGGGAGGTCACCCGGTCGGGCGCGCAGCGGGTGCTCAGCGAGGCGCCCGGCGTGGTGCTCAACGACGACCCGGAACGCGGCGAGTTCCCCACCCCGGCCGACGTGGTGGGCACCGATCCGACCTGGGTGGGCCGGGTCCGCCAGTCCCTCGACGACCCGTGCGCGGTGGACCTGTTCGTCTGCGGCGACAACCTGCGCAAGGGTGCCGCCCTGAACACCGCGCAGATCGCCGAGCTGGTCGCCGCCGCGCTCTGAAGGTCACAAGCAAAGACCAAAATCCAGGGCTCGCAACGAGAACCATCCCGCCTCACCTACCGGCCCGGGCCGGCGTCCCGGTCCGCCGGTGACCGGCGGAACGACCAGATGGCCCGGTCCTCCACGGGCTCATAGCCGAGCCGCTGGTAGAGGCCGTTGCTGGTCGGGTTGGCCAGGTCGGTGAACAGCAGGACGCGGCTGGCCCCGGAGTCCCGGGCCGCCTGGCTCACCGCGCAGGTGACGGCGCCCGCGTAACCCTTCCCGCGCAGCCCCGGCGGCGTGTACACCGGCCCGACCCGGACCTGCCCGGCCGACGGCCGGGTCAGCCCGGCCATGGACACCGGCTGGCCCGCGTCCTCCCACAGGGTCAGCCCCCGGTAGGAGAGCCGGTCATCGACCATCGAGTCCCGGTCCTCCGGACCGGACTGCGCTTCCCGGTGGAACGCCTCCGACCAGGCGATGAGCAGGCCGCGGTCGGCCGGCCCCGCCACCCGCGCCTGCCCCGGCGGCCGCGGGCCGGGCCAGCGCAGCGCGCCGAGCTGGTACAGCCGGGACCGCATGCGCAGCCCGATGGCGTCGCCGGTCAGCTCGTGCCAGGCGAGGGCGAAGGCTTCCGCCCCGGCGGGATCCGCGTTCACCCCGTTCACCATCCGCCGCCGCTCGACCAGGGCCTGGGCCAGCGCCGCCGCGGCGGGCGGCGGCACGCTGGTCAGCGCTACCCCGAACGGCGGTGTGTGCAGGAACGCCGCGCTGACCTCACCGTCCGGTCCCTGCCACCAGCCGAAGAGGGGCGCGATGGCGCCGAAGGCCTGGGTCCCGGCGGCCCGCAGCGTCTCGATCGCGCCGAGCAGGATGGTGTGCTGCGCGGGACGCTGGGACAGCAGGCCGCGCACGGTGGCCGAGTACTCGGGCAGGCTGTCGCTGAGGAACCAGGGCATGCCCCATCGTGACGGCGCGGGCCGGCCATCCGCAGCCCATTTTCCGCCCGCCCGCCTCCCCAGCTGGTCCGCCCCGCCCGCGCTCAACCCTCCGGCCACTCCGTGGAGGCCGCGTCCATGCTGTTCAGAGGCATCCGTGCCACCTCCCTGCCCCGGGGCGGCCGGCGATGGCCCAGTGCGACCAGGGAACCACGCAGCGCTCCTCGCGACCCCGCCCGCGGGGTGCGCGGGAGCCCTCCCAGAGGGTCCCGCCGCGCTCCCTGCGCGCCCTCCGGGACACCGTGCTGACGTGCGATAACAGCGCCCTACGTCACTTTCTATATCGTTTCGTTGCGAAGCTGGAATCGCCCGCGATAGCATCCTCTTCAGCCCGGTAGAGATGCGGGATCTCCCGGGGTTGGCGAAGATGCCAATGCATGAGCTATTCAGTGTCAAGTAACCAGACAATGGTAGGTAGCTGAGCAGCTCCTCCCGGGAGGCAATAGTGTCGGCGAAGGGTGACGGTTCGGCTGGGCGGTCACGCGGCCCTGCTCCACGGAGCGGGCGGCGAGGCTACACGGTGGCCAGGCCCAGGTCAGACGCATGGCTGTGGATCCTCAACGCCGTCGTCATAGGCACAGTGGTGATCGCGGCGGCTGCTTCCGCCACCACAACCGGGCATACGGTCGTCGCGGCGAGCGATCATTTCCTGCTTTACTATGCTGGCGTTCTCGCACTAATTGCGCTTACCGCGGAAGTAGGAATTGGGCTGGTCGCTTCTGACCGTATCTTTATGAAGCCCAGCGCCCGGGTCACAGCGCAGGCTCTCCATCGCGCCATGGGATTCGGCGCAATAGCGTTCCTTGTTATTCACATCGCCCTCGAGATAATCGCGGGCCGGTCGCAGCCGGCCGACACCGTGGTTCCTTTCCTCGATAAAGGGAAAACTTTTTATCTCGGTCTCGGGACCGTCGCGTTCGACATGTTCATCGTGATCATGATGACCGGCATCTACCGGGCCCGGCTGGCCGCGAGCATGTCGCCGAAAGTGTGGCGCGTCATCCACGCGTCGGCCTACGCCGCGTGGATCTTCGGGCTGCTGCACGGCCTGCTGGCCGGCCGCCCGGCCAAGGCCTTCTTCGGCTTCTCGGGCTTCGTCTACTGGGCCTACGGCGCGTGCGTGGTCGCGGTGGCCGTCGCCCTGATGGTGCGGCTCGTGGCCAGGAACCGGGCCGGCAACGAGCTGGCCAGCCACCCGGTAGCAGACACCGGGGGGACCGGCGGGTGGACCGCCGCGGCCGCCGCGCTGACCAGCGCCGGTGCGATCCCCGGGGCTGCGGCCCTGACCGCCACCGCCATGCCGGCCCCCGCGCTGACCGGGGGCTCCCCGGGGGCGCTGGACGGTGCCCGGGCCAGGGCCCGGCAGACTGGGCGGGCCCCGCTCGCCCTCCCGGCCGGCGCGTCAGCGGCCCAGCCGCCTGGCCGCCAGATGCGCAGTGCCCCCTACGACGAGCGGGCCGCCTATCTCGCGGACACCCGCCAGATCGGCGCCACCGGACCCATCGGGCCTGGTGCGAAGGGGTCATTCGAGCGGACCGGCCAGTTCGGGGGAGCCGGGCAGGTCCCCCCGGGGAGCACCGGCCTGTACGGGCAGACCGGCCCCCTGCACCGGGTCGGCCCGTTCGAGCAGACGGGCCCGATGCCACCGGTCGCCCGGCACGGGCAGACCGGCCCGATGCCACGGGCCGGCCAGTACGAGCAGGCCGGCGGCTACCAGTACGAGCGGACCGGCGAGATCGACCGCACGGGCCAGTACGCGCAGGCCCAGCCTGGACAGGCCCAGTACGGGCAGCCCCAGCACGGGCAGCCCCAGCACGGGCAGCCCCAGTACGACCAGGGGCACGGTGGCCAGTTTCCGAGTGGCCGGCCCTCGGGTGGCCAGGCTGCTTACGGGCCGTCGCCCGGAACGCCTCAGCCGGGGCCAGCTCAGTATGGCCAGCCAGCGCCCCCTCAGTACGGCGAGGCCGCTTCGGCTCCGTACAGCCAGCCAGCACCGCCGATGAGGCCGCGCCAGCAGGATCAGTCCGGCCCCTATGAGCGGCCGCACGACGACTGGTCCGGCCCGATGCAGCGAACCGGCCCGTCGGCCACGCCTCCCCGCTACGCGGCGGGCAACTACAGCGACTGGTCCGGCCCGCTCGAGCGGATTGACCCGGCCGCCCCCCCGGCCCGGTACGGCGCCCCCGACCACTACGCGCCGCCCGCTCAGTACGACGCGCCGGCCCAGCACGGCGCGAGCGGGCTGTTCACCGGCAGCGGCCAGTACGAGCGCCCCCGCCCCGAGCCACGCTACGAGCGGACCGGCGAAATCGACCGCTCAGGCCAGTACGCGGCGCAGCCCCCGTACGGATCGCCTGCCGGCCAGCGGCCGTACGGTGCCGAGGTGCCGCGGTACGGCCCGGCTGGGCACGCGCCGTCGCAACACGGCGATGATGATCAGTACGGGCAGCCGATGCCCTCCCAGCAGCAGCCCGGTCCCTATGAGCAGCCGCGCCCGGCCCAGCACCAGTCCGCGCCGTACCAGTCCGCGCCGTACCAGCAGGGCCAGGACCAGCAGGCCCACTACCAGCCGGCCCAGTACCAGGAGGCCCAGTACCAGCAGGGCCAGTACCAGCCACCGCAGTACCGGCCCGCTCAGAACCAGCCGTCTGGCGGGTATGAGCGTGGCGGGCACCCGGGCCAGTATCAGGCGCCCATGCAGTATGAGGAGCGCATGCAGTACGACTCGTTCCAGCCCCGCACGGCCGGCCAGTCCGGCCAGTACAGCCGGCCCGGTTCGGACCCACAGGAGCGCGCCGCGCACTACGCTACTTTCGCTGAGCAGGATGCCACGTACACACGGCCACGGCCGCCTGGCGCCCGCGATCAGTTCAGCCCGCAGGATAAGACCGACCCGCTGAACATCGTGCCGCTGAATATCGGGAATTACACGTGAACCCACTTGCACCACCCCAGGCGATGCGGATTGGCCGGGCCCGGCTAACCGCCGGCCTGGATCGCTTTGAGCGCATTGATCTCACGACGCATCAGGAGATCTTCGGGCCCATGCGCCGGGTGACCGCCCGCCAGCTGATCGAAATGGTGGAAAGCGTCGACTTGCGGGGTCGCGGCGGAGCCGCTTTCCCTTTCGCCCGCAAGCTGCGGGCCGTGGTCGACAACGCGGCCGCCCGCAAGTGCAAGCCGATGATCGTCATCAACGGCACCGAGGGAGAGCCGGGCAGCGCCAAAGACAAGATGCTGCTGCTCCGCTCGCCGTTCCTGGTGCTGGGCGGTGCCCTGCTGGCCGCCCGGGCGCTGAACGCCAAGATGATCATCATCGGGGTGACGAACAGCGCGGTGGCGGCCTCAGTGGCCGAGGCCGCCCGGGCTGAGCCCGACCTCAAGAAAATCGTCCGCGTCGTCGAGGTACCTGACCGGTTCGTGTCGGGTGAGGGCGGCGCCCTGGTCAACGCCATCAACGGGAAGATCGCGCTGCCGCCGGGCAAGAAGCGCCGGGCCGCGGAGACCGGGGTGGACGGGCTGCCCACGCTGCTGTCCAACGCGGAGACGTTCGCGCAACTCGCCGTGCTCGCCATGCTGGGCCAGGAGGGCTACGCCTCGGACGGCACCCCCGACGAGCCGGGCACCGTCCTGCTGACCGTCGGCGGCTCCGCGGGCCGCCCGGCCGTGGTGGAGGTCCCCACCGGGATCCCGCTGGGGACGGTGCTGGACATCTGCGAGGCGACCGCGTACGACGGCGTCCTGATCGGCGGCTACCACGGGATGTGGCTCCCCGCCGAGCTCGCCGACGACGTGCCGGTCTCCCGGGCCGGCCTGGACGCGGCCGGCGGCACGCTCGGCGCCGGCGTCGTGATGCCGCTCGGCGGCACCTGCCCGCTCGGCGAGGTGGCCCGGGTCGTGCGTTACCTGGCCAAGGAATCGTCCGGCCAGTGCGGCCCGTGCAAGCTCGGCCTGCCCGGCCTGGCCCGCTCGATGAGCGCGCTGGCCGATGGTTCCGGCGGCATGGACACCCTCGACGCGGCGCGCCGCACCGCCGCGGTGGTCCGCGGCCGCGGGGCGTGCTCCCACCCGGACGGTGTCTCCCGGTTCGTGCTCTCCGCGCTGGACGTGTTCAGCGACGACCTCACCACTCACCTGTTCCGCGGCTCATGTGGCCGCAAGACCCGCGGCATCCTGCCGCTCGGGCCGGAAGAGTCCGAGGTGCGGCTGAAGGTGGACTGGGCGCGGTGCGACGGGCACGGGCTGTGCGCGAAGATCGCGCCGGAGATGGTTCAGCTCGACAGCCAGGGCTACCCGGCGTTCCTGGACATGCCGGTGCCGTTCTGGCTGGAGCGCGAGGCGCAGCAGGCGGTCGAGATGTGCCCCGCCATGGCGCTCAGCCTGGGCTCGGGTGTCGGCTGGGAGCCTGACACCACGCGGTCCAGCCTCGCCATCAGCGCCTCGCAGCCGACCGGGCTGCTGCTGTCCAGCTCCGCCAGGGAGCAGCGCCAGCTGCCCGGCGCCATCCGGCAGCTGCCTGGCGCGACGAGGCAGCTGCCCGGCGAGACGCGGCAGCTGCCCGGCCCGGGCCGCTAAGTTCGCGCTTCGCGAGGCTGGCTTTCCGCTCCGCGGCGCTGGCCTCCTGCTTCCCGCCGCCCTCCAGCCGCGCAGTAGCCTCGGGCTCCGGATACCCGAAATCGGCGGAGACGGAGAACCAGATGAGGGCAGCCCGGTTGCACGCGGTCGGAGACCTGCGCCTGTCCGACGAGCCGGTGCCGGTGCCCGGGCCGGGAGAGAGCCTGGTCCGGGTCACGGCCATCGGCATCTGCGGCTCGGATCTGCACTGGTGGGATCAGGGCGGGATCGGTGACGCGGCCCTGGATCACCCGCTGGTGCTGGGCCACGAAGCGGCCGGCGTGATCGGGGACGGCCCGCGGCGGGGCCAGCGGGTGGCCATCGACCCGGCCATCCCGGACGGGACCTGCCGGCCGTGCCGCGAGGGCTACCGCAACCTGTGCCTGCACATGCGGTTCGCCGGGCACGGGACGCAGGACGGGGCCATGCGGGAGTTCATGACCTGGCCGGATGAGTTCCTGCACCCGCTGCCCGACGAGGTCAGTGACGCGGACGGCGCCGTGCTGGAACCCCTGGGCGTGGCTATCCACGCGTTCGACCTCGGCCACATGCGCCTGGGTGCGCCGGTCGTGGTGGTCGGCGCCGGCCCGATCGGGCTGCTGCTCGTGCAGTTGCTGCAGGTCGCGGGCGCGGGCCCGGTGACCGTGTTCGAGCCGCTGCCGCACCGCCGCGCGGCCGCTGCGGCCCTGGGCGTGGCCGTGGCGGATCCGGCCGAGGCCGACGACCCCGCGGCCCTGCGCGCGCTGGTCGGCGAGGGTGCGGCGGTGACCTTCGAGATCGCGGGCAGCAGCGAGGCCGTCCAGCTGGCGATGGCCGCCACGTGGGCCGGCGGCCGGGTGGTGCTGGGCGGCATCCCCGATGACGACACGACCACGTTCCGGGCCGCGGTCGCCCGCCGCAAGGGACTTACGATCGCCATGGTGCGCCGGATGAACGAGGTCTACCCCCGGGCCATCGCCCTGGCCGCGGGCCAGGAGGTCGACCTGACGTCGCTGGTCACCGACCGGTACCCGCTGGAAGACGCGGCCACCGCGTTCAGCAACGCGGCCCGCCGCACAGGCCTGAAGGTCATCATCGAGCCTGCCCCCTGACGGCCCGCGCTCCAGGGCCGCTCCGCGGGGACGGGAACTGGTGAGTAACATCCACCAGGTGGCCGATAGCTTTTTTGTTCCGCTCGGGAACGGCACCTGGCGGGCGACCGCGCACACCACCGGCCCCTGGGATGAGCACGCCCAGCATGGCGGGCCGCCGAGCGCACTGCTGGGCCGGGCCATCCAGCGCTGCGCCCCCCGCGACGACATGATCGTGACCCGGTTCACCTCCGAGATCCTCGGCGCCATCCCGGTCGGCGACCTGGACGTCCAGGCCCGGGTGGTCCGCCCGGGCCGGAGCGTGGAGTTCCTCGAAGCGGTGGCCGCCGCGGGTGGCCGCGACGTGGCCCGGGCCAGCGCCTGGCGGGTGCTGCGGACCACCAGCGAGACGGTGCTGCCGCCCGCCGAGCCGCCGCCCGCGCTGCCGGACCACCCCGCCGGCGCCCTGCCCGCGGGGTGGGTCGACGGGTACCTGTCCGCTGTCGAATGGCGGCCGGTCCGCGGCCACTTCGGCGAGCCCGGGCCGGCGACGGTCTGGGCGCGGCTGCGCTACCCTCTGGTCCCGGACGAGGAGACCGGCCCGCTGGAGCGGGTGCTCGCGGTCGCGGACAGCGGCAATGGCCTGTCCGGCGAGCTGGACATCACCGAGTGGCACTTCATCAACCCCGAGCTCACCGTGCACCTGCACCGGGAAGCGGCGGGCGAGTGGGTCTGCCTGGACGCGCAGACCGCCATCTCCGCGGGCGGGGCGGGCCTGGCCACGTCCGTCTTGTCGGACACCGAGGGACGACTCGGCGTGGGCGCCCAGTCGCTGCTGATCAGCCCGCGTCGGCCAGCGCCGCCCCGAGCCGGGTCTGCTGGTACATAACCGCGTGCCGATGCCGCCCGCTGCTGACCAGCCGGGCGTCCCGCAACGCGGACAGGTGCTCGGACACGGTGCTCGGCGCCAGGCCGTGCCGGCGGGCCAGGGTATGGGTGGAGGCGGGTTCGGCCAGTGACTCGAGCAGCGCGGCGCGGGTGCGGCCGAGCAGCCGGGCCAGCGCGTCCGACTGCGGGGTCCGGGCCGGCTGCCACAGTTCGGCGATGCCCCGGGCCGGGTAGACCAGGGCAGGCCGGGACGGCGGGTCGATCACGGCGGCCAGGCTCGGCCAGGCGAACGCGCTGGGCATGAGCATCAGCCCGGCCCCGTCGAGGAGGCGCCGGGCCGGGTCCATGCCCTTGATGACCAGTGCCCGCCCGGTCCAGCGCACCCGCGGATGCAGGTCGCCGAGCATCCGCTCCAGCCCGTAGTCCGCCAGCATCCGGGTCCGGAAGGCCACGTCCGCCTCGATCCGGTCCCGCAACCGCGGCCAGTGCGGCTCGACCAGCAGCTCCCAGGACTGGGCCAGCAGGTCCGCGACCAGGTCCCGGGTGGCGGCCGGATCCTCCAGCAGCTGCCACGCGCCCGGCGGGACCGGGGCCCCGTACCGCTCGGTCAGTGAGCGGCGGACCTCGTGGGCCACCTGCTCCGGCGGCGTGGCCCGCACCCGGGCCAGCTCGCCCGCCATGTCGGCGGCCGGGGTGTCCGGGACGGGACTGAGGAAGTCCGGGGTCCAGCCGCGCCGGGGCGTGAGCATCAGCAGCGGGCGCAGGTCCAGGCGCTCCGCCTGCGGCCGCACGGCCTCGAGCCAGGGCAGGTGGTACAGGTGCCGCTGCGGTTCCGCGATCACCCGGATCGCGTGCATGGTCTCCCAGGCCGGCGAGATCACGAACCTCGTGCGGGCCGGGTCATCCGGGCCGAACACCATGGTCACGCTCATCGCACCGTTCCCGCCGGTCGTGATTCGGCACCGGCCGAATCTCTGGTCCTGATGCTAGCCGCCGGCCACCCTCGGTTCCGTGACCTCTCCCGCCCCGGTGAGCCAGCCGCCCGCCGGCCCGAGCCCCGGGACCGCCGTCCCCCGCCGGGCCCGGTACCGCGACGTGCTCGGGTCGGCCGAGTTCCGGGCCCTGTTCGTGGCCGACATCGTGTCGATGCTCGGCAACGTGGTGGCCGCGGTCGCGCTGACTGTGCTGGTCTACGAGCAGACCCGGTCCCCGGCGCTGGCCGCCTCGGTCATGGCCCTGGCCTTCCTGCCCTACCTGCTCGGCGGCGTACTGCTCGGCGCGGCCGCGGACCGGCTGCCCGCCCGCCGGGCCCTCGTCGTGTGTGACCTGCTCAGCGCGGCGCTGGTGGCGGCCATGGTGATCCCCGGGATGCCGGTCGCCGCGCTGCTCGGGCTCCTGCTCACCAACGGCCTGCTCGCGCCCGTGTACGGAGGGGTGCGCGCCGCGGTGCTGCCGGATGTGCTGCCGCCCGGCCCGGGCTACATCCTTGGCCGGTCGATGATGCGGATGGTCGCCCAGTCCGCGCAGATCGCCGGCTACGGCGCGGGCGGGCTGCTGCTCACCGTGGTGTCGCCGCGAGGCGCGCTGGCCTTCGACGCGGCCTCGTTCCTGGCCTCGGCGTTGCTGGTGCGCTTCGGCATGGCCCGGCGGCCCGCGCGCCACGGCCGGGCCGGATCCGGGTCGATGACCGGGGACTCACTGCGCGGGATCCGCCGCGTGCTCGCCCACCGGCCGGTCAGGCGCCTGCTGCTGTTCAGCTGGCTCGTCCCGGCCTGCGCGGTCGCCCCCGAGGCCCTGGCCGCCCCGTACGCCAGCCACATCGGCCAGCCGGCGCGGGTGACGGGCTTCCTGCTCATGGGCATCCCGGCGGGGACCGTGCTGGCCGACCTGATCGCGGCGCGGCTGCTCCGGGAGCGGCGCCAGCGGCGTCTCATCGTCCCGGCCGCACTGCTGACGTTCGTGCCGCTGGCCGGGTTCGCGGCCAGCCCGCGGCTGGCCGTCGCCCTGGTCCTGCTGGTGATCTGCGGCCTGGGCAGCGCGTGGGGCGCCGGGCTGGACGGGCTGATGATCAGCGAGGCCCCGGCCGAGTTGCGCGGCCGCGTCCTCGCCCTGGCCAGCGCCGGCCTGATGTTCACTCAGGGCGTGGGATTCGCGTTCTGGGGGGTGGCCGGCCAGTTCGCGCCGGTGACCGCGGTCATCCCGGCCGCGGCGGCGGCGGGCGTCCTCGTGGTGCTGCTGCTGCGCCCGCGCGTCCCCGCGTAGCCGGCCGCGCGGCGCCCGTGCCCGCCGCCGCGGATTGCGGATGATCAGTCACGGGCACGATGACCTGCGTGTTTGCTGATCCGTCCCGTGAGCCGGCGCTGGAGCGGGCCATGCCCGCCGACGCCGTGGCCGGCTCCACGATCCCCGAGGACACCGAAGCGAAGATCCTGCTCCGCGACGGCACGTGGGTCTGGGCGCAGGTGATCGGGCAGCGCAAGGACCGGCACGACCGCTGGTGCGTGGGAATTCGCTGGTACGCCAGCCCGGCCGTGGGCGGGCGGGAAGGCTGGTACCTCTACGATCCCCGGCTGATCCGCCGGCCCCCGTTAGCTCCGCCCGCCGCTAGCGCGGCCCGCCCGGCCGCGGTGCCCCGCCCAGATCCCGGCCGTGACGCGGCCCCCAGTCGTCGCCAGCACCGCCGTACGCGGGCATCCCGTACTCAGGCGTCCCGGGCTCGGGCATCCCGAACTCAGGCGTCCCGTACTGAGGCGTCCGGTATTCGGGTGTCCCGTAACCGGCCGACGGGAAACCCGACGGCCCGTAGCCGGGAGCGCGGAAGCCGCCGGCCCCATTGCGGCCCGCGCGGTCGTCGGGCCGGCCTCGGCCGGGAAGATCAGCGTGTTCGCGGCGCCTGGGGTTGCCGGCCTGCTGGTCGAACAAATGCCAGGCCCTGAACTCCTCGACCAGCCCGTCAAAGATCGTCCGCATAGGGCGACTCTTCCACCTAGCCATCGCGAAATCCAGGCAATGACCGATCTAGGCGAGCCCGGCTAGAAGTACCCCGATATCCACTGTTAACGGCAGAAACCCCAATGAAAACCAGAATTCTCCGCAACGAAAACCATCCCGCCACCCCCGGCCCGCGGCCACGACGATGCGGCCGCAGGCCGGGGAAGACCTGGTCAGTGCGCTGATGGTCAATGCATGGGACCAGCGTCACGGTGAGCAGCGCGGGGCTGGATCGGACACCGCGCCGGACTGATCGGCGCCCCCGGCCGGGGCCACGTCGTACGGGAATGCGTACCCGCGCCCGCCGGTCGTGGTCGCGTGAACGATCCGGGCGTAGTGATTGGTAGTCGCATTGGTGTAGTAATCGGCCGGGTTTTCGCCGTCTGGCTGACTGGTGTCGAT
>JAOPYP010000663.1 GCA_025964635.1 Actinomycetes bacterium
CGCGGAATCATTTGGCGTGCCCAGAAGTTGAGCCCAGTAGACTCAACTATTTGCCAGGGGTGAGTGTCCCTGGCAGACTTGAGCCGACCAGGCTCAAGGTAAGTATCGATCACACACACAGGGACTAAGGACTACACATGGCACGTGCGGTAGGTATCGACCTCGGAACCACCAACTCCGTCGTCGCGGTTCTGGAAGGCGGCGAGCCGACGGTTATCGCCAACGCGGAGGGCTCGCGGACCACCCCGTCCGTCGTGGCCTTCGCGAAGAACGGCGAGGTGCTGGTGGGCGAGGTCGCCAAGCGCCAGGCGGTGACGAACGTCGACCGCACGATCCGCTCGGTCAAGCGCCAGATGGGCACCGACTGGACCGTCAAGATCGACGACAAGAAGTTCACCGCGCAGCAGATCAGCGCGTTCATCCTGCAGAAGCTCAAGAGGGACGCCGAGTCCTACCTCGGCGAGACGATCACCGACGCGGTGATCACCGTCCCCGCGTACTTCAGTGACGCTCAGCGGCAGGCCACCAAGGAGGCCGGCCAGATCTCGGGCCTGAACGTGCTGCGCATTATCAACGAGCCCACCTCCGCGGCCCTCGCCTACCACCTGGAGAAGGAGGGCGAAGCCACCATCCTGGTCTTCGACCTGGGCGGCGGCACCTTCGACGTCTCGCTGCTGGAAGTCGGCGACGGCGTGGTCGAGGTGAAGGCCACCAGCGGCGACAACCACCTCGGTGGCGACGACTGGGACCAGCGCATCGTGGACTGGCTGGTGCAGGACTTCAAGAACGGTTACGGCGTCGACCTGTCCAAGGACAAGATGGCGCTGCAGCGGCTGCGCGAGTCCGCGGAGAAGGCCAAGATCGAGCTGTCCGGCTCCGCCGAGACCACGATCAACCTGCCCTACATCACCCACTCCGAGCAGGGCCCGCTGCACCTGGACACCAAGCTCACCCGGGCTGAGTTCCAGAAGATGACCTCCGACCTGCTCGACCGCTGCAAGAGCCCGTTCCAGCAGGTCATCAAGGACGGGAACACCAAGCTCGGCGACATCCAGCACGTGGTGCTGGTCGGCGGCTCCACCCGGATGCCCGCCGTGGTCGACCTGGTCAAGGACCTGCTCGGCGGCAAGGAGCCGAACAAGGGCGTCAACCCGGACGAGGTCGTCGCCGTGGGCGCCTGCCTGCAGGCCGGCGTGCTCAAGGGCGAGGTCAAGGACGTCCTGCTTCTCGACGTGACCCCGCTGTCGCTGGGCATCGAGACCAAGGGCGGCATCTTCACCAAGCTGATCGAGCGCAACACCACCATCCCGACCAAGCGGTCGGAGATCTTCACCACGGCCGACGACAACCAGCCGTCCGTGCAGATCCAGGTGTTCCAGGGTGAGCGCGAGATCGCCGCGTACAACAAGAAGCTCGGCATGTTCGAGCTGTCCGGCCTGGCTCCCGCGCCGCGGGGCATCCCGCAGATCGAGGTCGCCTTCGACATCGACGCCAACGGGATCGTTAACGTCTCGGCCAAGGACCTGGGCACCGGCAAGGAGCAGCGGGTGACCATCTCCGGCGGGTCCGCGCTGTCCAAGGACGAGATCAGCCGGATGATGGCCGACGCGGAGCAGTTCGCCGCGGAGGACGCCGCCCGCCGCGAGGAGGCCGAGGTGCGCAACCGCGCGGACACCCTCGCCTACCAGACGGAGAAGTTCCTCGGCGAGAATGCGGACAAGGTCCCGGACGACATCAAGTCCGAGGTGGAGTCCGCCATCGCCGACCTGAAGAAGGTGCTCGAGGGCACCGATCTCGAGGCGATCAAGGAGGCCACCGAGAAGGCGGCCACGGTCAGCCAGAAGATGGGGACCGCCATCTACGCGCAGACCCAGGCCAGCGCGGCCGAGGACACCACGGCTGAGACCGCTGACGAGACGGCGAACGACGACGAGGTCGTCGACGCCGAGATCGTTGACGAGGAGAAGCCGCGCGAAGGTGGCGCCGCCTGATGAACTCGCCAGAGGACACCAACGCAGGGCCGGTGATCCGTGACCTCAGGCGCATCGACCCGGTGACCGGCCAGGTCAGGGACCCGCAGGGGCGCCGCGATGGCACCCCGGGCAAGCCGGCCCGCCCGGGCCGGCACTCGGCCTCCAAGCCGGGCGGGACTGGGGCATCCCCCGCGGCACCAGGTGGTGCCGCGGGGCCCCAGCCCCCCGGCGGGGGCGGCCGGCCTCAGGGTCAGCCGGGCGACGGTCCGCCGCAGGGCGAGCCGGCGCGCGGCCGTGACCAGGGTTCGCCTGAACCCGCGGGCAGCACGCCTGGACCGGACACGGCGCCGGGCCGCACGCCGCCCGGCGGATCCCGTCCCGCTGACGGGACCCCCGGCGGGTCCCAGCCCGGCGGCCCGGGCGGCGACGCCCTCGCCGCCCAGCTGGCGGAGCGCACCGCGGACCTGCAGCGCGTGCACGCGGAGTACGCCAACTACCGCAAGCGCGTCGAGCGGGACCGGCTGGCCGTCCGCGAGCAGGCCCTGGCCAACGTGCTGAGCTCGCTGCTCCCGGTGCTGGACGACATTGGCCGGGCGCGCGAGCACGGGGACCTGAACGGGGCGTTCAAGTCGGTCGGCGAATCGCTGGAGACCATCGCTGCGAAGCTGGGCCTGGAGAGTTTCGGTGAGCCCGGCGAGCCGTTCGACCCGCTGGTCCACGAGGCCCTCATGCACTCCTACTCACCGGATGTCACCGAGCCGACCGCAGTCGAGATCCTGCAGCCCGGCTACAAGGTGGGCGAGCGGATCATCCGCCCGGCCCGGGTCGCGGTCGCGGAGCCCAGTGACGGACCAGCCCCGGACGAGGCCGAGGCGCGCCAGCCACGGGGAACTCCGGCGGGAAACAACTGACCCCCGGGGAGAGGTAGTAAGTGAGCACGAAGGACTTCCTCGAGAAGGACTACTACAAGGTCCTGGGCGTCTCCAAGACCTCGACCGCGGACGAGATCAAGAAGTCGTACCGCAAGCTGGCCCGTAAGTACCACCCCGACGCCAACAAGGGTGACCCCAAGGCGGAGGAGCGGTTCAAGGAGATCTCCGAGGCCTACAACACGCTGTCCGACAGCAAGCGGCGCAAGGAGTACGACGACGCGCGCTCGCTGTTTGGCGGCGGGTTCCGCGGTGCGGGCCAGGGCGCCCCGGGCGGAGCGGGCGGTGGGTTCGGCGGGTTCGACCTCGGCGACCTGTTCGGCACCGGCACGGCCGGCGGCGGCGCGGGCGGCGGCGGGCTGGGAGACATCCTCGGCGGCGTGTTCGGCCGCGGCGGGGGCGCGCGCACCGCGCAGACCCGGCCGCGGCGCGGCACCGACGTGGAGACGGAGACTTCGCTGTCGTTCAGCGACGCGCTGGACGGCGTCACGGTCAGCCTGCGGCTGGCCGGCGAGGGCCCGTGCCCGACCTGCAAGGGCACCGGCGCCAAGGCCGGCACGGTGCCGCGGGTCTGCCCGAACTGCGAGGGGACCGGCCAGGAGAGCAAGAACCTGGGTAGTTTCGCGTTCTCCGAGCCGTGCCACGAGTGCCGCGGCCGCGGGCTGGTGGTGGACGACCCGTGCCCGGTGTGCTCCGGCAGCGGGCGGGCGATGAGCACCCGGACCATCCAGGCGCGCATTCCCGCTGGTGTCGCCGACGGCCAGCGGATCAAGCTCAAGGGCAAGGGCGCTCCGGGCGAGCGCGGCGGTCCCGCGGGGGACCTGTACGTGCGGGTGCACGTCTCGCCGCATCCGGTGTTCGGCCGGACCGGGCACAACCTCACGGTCACGGTGCCGGTGACGTTCCCCGAGGCCACGCTGGGCGCGGAGATCAAGGTGCCGTCGCACCGCGGGGCCCCGGTCAGCGTCCGGATCCCGGCGGGCACCCCGAACGGCCGCACCTTCCGGGTGCGGGGCAAGGGCGTGCGGCGCAGCGACGGGACCAACGGGGACTTGCTGGTCACCGTGCAGATTCAGGTGCCCCAGCAGGTGAACGGCCAGGCCAGGAAGGCCCTGGAGGATTTCCGGGAGGCCACCGCCGGGCAGGACCCGCGCGATGACCTGCTGCAGCGGGCCCGGGGTAGCTGAGATGCCTGGTCAGTGGCTGGTGAGGCGGGGCACGGCGAAGCCGTGTCCCCTCCGAGCCAGCGATCGCGGAGGCCGGGAACGCCAGGGATGGTCCCCCGCGAAAGCGGAGCGGGGGCCGTCCCCCCGGGCCAGCCTCGCTGGGGAGGGGAGGCGCGCCGGAGGCGTGTCCTCGCCGAGCCGGCGATTCGCGGGGGGTTCCGGGGGGTCGTCCCCCCGGGCCAGCACAGGGAGGTGACGGCATGAGCAGCCCGTTCGACCTGTCTGACGACTCGCCCGTGTACGTCATCTCCGTCGCCGCCCAGCTGGCCGGCATGCACCCGCAGACGCTCCGGTACTACGACAAACTCGGGCTGGTCTCCCCCAGCCGGACCCGGGGCCAGGGGCGCCGGTACTCGCTGCGCAATGTGCTGGCACTGCGCGAGGTCCAGCGCCTGTCCCAGGAGGAGGGGGTCAACCTCTCGGGCATCAAGCGCATCCTCGACCTGGACCAGGAGCTGCGCCGGCACCGGCAGCGCCTGGCCGACGTGAGCGCGGAACTCGCCCAGCTGCGCATCGAGCTGGAATCCACCCGCTCGGTGGCCGCCCGGCTCGCTGGCCTGCTCCGGGCCAGGACTGGCGGCGCCCAGCTCGTCCCGGTGCACGACCCGGGCCCCGGGCCGTCTGCGACCCGGCCCGAGCGCCGGGCGCTGCCCATCGCCGGC
>JAOPYP010000665.1 GCA_025964635.1 Actinomycetes bacterium
CATGCGCCGCAGTTAGAGGTGTCGCACCCGATGGGCGTGCCGGTCTTGCCGACTCGCTCCCGCAGGTAATGCACCAGCAGCAATCGGGGCTCGACGTCGTCCTCATACCTGACGCCATCGACCTTGACGGTTATCCGTGTCATCCGAGCTCCTCCTCAGGAGACGGCTGTGGCTCCTGAGGACAACCTAGGACGGCCGCTCCCGGCGCACCACCCCCCGCCCCGGCTCATCCTGATACACGCAGGCGACGCGACGTGGCCAGGCGCGGACTTCTGGTTACCGTCAGCCCGGTGAGCGTCAGCTGGTGTCGAGGACCTGGAACATCTCGGCCAGGCGGCCGGGCGGGAGCCCGCCCCGCTCCGCCGTCCGGGTCAGCCAGCCGCGGAGGAACTGCTCCATGTCGTCCAGGTGCCCGGTCTGACTCTCGTGGGCCCGCAGCGCCGCGACCTTCTGGTCGAATTTGTCTGTGATGTCCACGTAGTGGTCGGCGCCCGGGCCCGCGGAGATCCACAGCTCGCGTACCGTCCACGGGGCCAGGCCCTCGTCCGCGAGCAACTCCGGGAAGGCGAAGGGGTTCCGGGCGTCGGGGTAGACGGCGTCCAGGGCCGCGGAGCCCACCGCGCGGTGATCGGGATGGCTGGCCCCGATCCGCTGGTAGTTGCGCTCGGGCGACGGGCAGACCACCCGGTCCGGCCGGACCTGCCTGATCACCCGGGCCAGGTCCTTGCGCAGGGCCAGGGTCGGCTCCACCATCCCGTCCGGGTAGCCGAGGAACCTGAGATCGTGCACGCCCAGGACCGTGGCCGCGGCGGTCTGCTCCTTGCGGCGCATGGGCGCCATCTCCGCGCGGGGGAGGCTCTCGTCGAAGCCGCCCGCGTCGCCGTCGGTGACCAGGCAGTAGATGACCTCGATCCCGGCGTCGGTCCACAGCGCGATGGTGCCCGCGGCGCTGAAGTCGATGTCGTCCGGGTGCGCGGCGATCACCAGGGCGCGCTGGATATCGGAGTCACTGAGCATGATCCCGATCCTACGGACGCCGGCCGCCGGGCCGGGCCGGGGTGGCTCCCCCGAGCGGGCGGATGGCCCTCACGGAGCGGCTCGCAGGGCCCCCTTGCTCGCAGGGCTCTTGAGCGGTCGGCTGGCTCCCGGAGCGGGCGGGCGGCCCCTTACCGAGCGGCTCGCAAGGCCCTTGAGCGGGCGGGTGGCCCCCGGAGCGGGTCCGGGGCCACCCGCCCGCGCCCGGTCAGTCCAGGGACGACATGACGTGCTTGATCCGGGTGTAGTCCTCGAACCCGTACATGGACAGGTCCTTGCCGTAGCCCGAGTGCTTAAAGCCGCCGTGCGGCATCTCGGCGACCAGCGGGATGTGCGTATTGATCCACACGCAGCCGAAGTCCAGCCCGCGGGCCATCCGCATGGCGCGGCCGTGGTCGGTGGTCCACACCGACGACGCCAGGCCGTACTCGGTCCCGTTCGCCCAGGCCAGCGCCTCGTCCTCGGCGCTGAATTCCTGGACCGTGATGACCGGGCCGAACACCTCCTGCTGGATGATCTCGTCGTCCTGACGCAGCCCGGTGACCACGCTGGGCTCGAAGAAGAACCCGCGGCTGCCGATCCGGTTGCCCCCGGTGCGCACCTCCGCGTGGCCGGGCAGCCGGTCGATGAACCCGCTGACCCGGGCCAGCTGGTTCTCGTTGTTCAGCGGCCCGAAGTCCGCGCCGGGCACGTCGGGGCCGGCCACGGTCTGCTCCCGGGCCTGCGCGACCAGGGCGTCGGCCAGGTCGGCGGCGATGCGCGGGCCGGCCAGCACCCGGGTCGCAGCGGTGCAGTCCTGGCCCGCGTTGAAGTACCCGGCGATCGCGATGGCCTCCGCCGTCTTGACCGGGTCGGCGTCGTCGAAGACGATCACCGGCGCCTTGCCGCCCAGCTCCAGGTGGACCTTCTTGAGGTCGGCCGCGGCCGCGATGGCCACCTCCCGGCCGGCCCGCACGCTGCCGGTGATCGAGACCATCTGCGGCACGGGGTTGCTGACCAGCGCCCGGCCGGTGTCCCGGTCCCCGCAGACCACGTTGAACACGCCCGGCGGCAGGAACTCGGCCATCAGCTCGGCCAGCAGCAGGGTGGAGTAGGGCGTGGTGTCCGACGGCTTGAGCACCATGGTGTTCCCCGCGGCCAGGGCCGGGCCGAACTTCCACACCGCCATCATCATCGGGTAGTTCCACGGCGTCACCGCGGCGCACACCCCGATCGGCTCACGCCGGATGAACGAGGTGAACCCGGACATGTACTCGCCCGCCGAGCGGCCCTCCAGCATCCGCGCCGCGCCCGCGAAGAACCGGATCTGGTCCGCCATCGGCGGGATCTCTTCGGACAGGGTCAGGGCGATCGGCTTGCCGGTGTTCTGCGACTCCGCCTTGACCAGTTCGTCGGCGTGGGCCTCGATCGCGTCCGCGATGCGGATCAGGGCCAGGCTCCGCTCCGCCGGGGTGGAGTCGCGCCAGCCGGGGAACGCCTCGGCGGCCGACGCGAAGGCCGCCGCCACCTCGGTCTCGCTGGACACCGGAGCGGTGGCGAAGACGTCGCCGGTGCTCGGGTCGATCAGCTCGGACCGGCGGTCGAACGC
>JAOPYP010000203.1 GCA_025964635.1 Actinomycetes bacterium
GCGCCCGCCACGCTGGTCACGACGACCCCGCGCGGCTCACGACGCCGCGGCGCACGCTGGTCACGACGCGGCCCGGCCCACGGCGTGCTGCCCGGTCAGGGCGAGGAACGCCTCGTCCAGCGTGGGACCGCGCAGCCCCAGATCGGCTACCGCGAACCCGTCCGCGGCCAGCGCCCGCGCCACCTCGAGCAGCGTGCCCACCCCGTCCCGGGCGGCCACGGTCAGCCATCCGGAGGCCGGGTCCGCGTGCACTCCGTCCGGCGGCAGGCCCAGCCGGGCGGCCAGCGCCCGGGCCGCGGCCGGGACCACGCTGGCCGGCTCGAACCGGGCCTCGACCAGCTGGGTGCCGGTCCGGGCGCGCAGCTGGGCCGGGGTGCCGCTGGCCACCATCCGGCCCTGATCCAGGATGTGGACCAGGTCGGCGAGCCGCTCGGCCTCCTCCAGGTACTGGGTGGTGAGCAGCATGGCCGTGCCCTCCGCACGCAGTGCGGCCAGCGACGCCCAGACCTGCCGGCGCCCGGCCGGATCCAGCCCTGTGGTCGGCTCGTCCAGGACCAGCAGCGAGGGCCGGGCCATCAGGCTGGCGGCCAGGTCGGCGCGGCGGCGCATGCCGCCGGAGTACGTGCCGACCGGGCGGCCGGCCGCGGCGGCCAGGTCGAAGCGGTCGATGAGCTCGGCCGCGCGCTCCCGGGCGGTCTGGCGGCTCAGGCCGGCCAGCCGGCCGATGAGCATCAGGTTGGCCCGGCCGGACAGTGCCTCGTCCAGCCCGGCGTACTGCCCGGTCAGGCCGATCCGGGCGCGGACCGCGTAGGGATCCGCCACCACGTCGTAGCCGGCCACCCGGATCACGCCCGCGTCCGGGCGGGCCAGCGTGGCCACGATGCGGACCAGCGTGGTCTTGCCGGCCCCGTTCGGGCCCAGCAGCGCGGCGATCCGCCCGGGCGGCACGGCGAGATCCACCCCGCTCAGCGCCGTCACCGTCCCGAACGCCTTGACCGCGCCAGTCACCTCCAGCATGGGCTGGGTCATGAGGCGAGCCTACGCAGGACATCGTGGCCTCAGCAGGGGTCAATCGGGCCGCGCGCGCGGGCAGGCCCGCTCCCGGGAGGACCAGCCCGGGCCGGGGCTTCGTTGCGGAAAAATCAGTAGATCGTGTAGCCGCCGTCGATGACGAGGATCGAGCCGGTCATGAACGCGGAGGCGGGACTGGCCAGGAACACCACGCTCGGGGCGATCTCCTCGGGCAGCGCGTACCGCTGCTGGGGGGTGTCCTCGATCCAGTGCCGCCGGAACTCCGGGCGGTCCACGGGGGCCATCTCGGTCTTCACGTAGCCGGGTGCGATCGCGTTGACCCGGATGCCCAGGCCGGCCCATTCCGCGGCCAGCGACTTGGTCAGCTGGTGCACGGCGGCCTTGGAGGCGTTGTAGGCGGGCTGCCACTGCGGCCGGTTCACGATCAGGGCGGAGATCGAGCCGACGTTGATGATCGAGCCGCCGCCGCCCTGGGCCATGTGGCGGCCGCCGGCCCGGCTGCACCGCCACAGCGCCCGGACGTTCAGGTCGAACACGGCGTCCCATTCGGCGTCGGTGACCTGCCAGGATTCGCCGTGGTAGCAGAGGCCGGCGTTGTTGACCAGGATGTCCAGCCCGCCGAGCCGGGCGGCCGCGGCGTCCATGACCGCGTCCGCGTCGCGGGTGATGTCCGCGTCCAGCGCGGACACGGCCAGGCCCTGGTCTTTCATTTCCGCAACGGCCGCCGCGTTCCGGCTGGTGTCGCGGGCCACGATCATGACCTCGGCGCCCGCCTGCCCCAGGGCGGCGGCAAACGCCTTGCCCAGCCCCTGATTCCCGCCGGTGACCACGGCCTTGCGGCCATCCAGCGCAAAACGCTCCAGTACCCGCACGCTTGCTCCTAACTGGCAGAGTCTCCTAGCTCCCGCTCGTTCCATTGTCGGACCGGGGGAGCGCGTAGCCGGGAACCGAAGGCCAGCGGACCGCCACCACCACCGACGCCTCCTCGGCGTGCCAGGAGTGGTTCACCCCGTGGAACACCACGTAGTCACCCTGCTGGGCGAGCAGCACGCTGCGGCCCGGGAGCTCGACCCGGAACCGGCCGCTGACCAGGATGAGCGCCGCCGAGCGCCGTTCCCCGGAGACCCACTGCGCGCGCCGGTCGTCGCGGGGATGGATGGCCCACTTGATCTCGACCTCGTCGCTGTGCCGGGGGTCGCCAGCCGGCTGGAAGTGCCCGAGCAGCCAGCCGCGGCCGGCCGGGGCGTCGGCGGCCGCGTTCCCCACGTAGATCTGCTCCGTCATGCGCCCGGAGGCTAGCAGGACAGCCGGCTGATCCCGTCCGTGCCGGCGACCTCGGTGGCGGCCTCGCAGGCGCCGCGCAGGGGGTCGGCACTGCTCACGCTCATGGCCAGCCGGCGCACTAGCGTACGGAAGGCCTGCTGGTCCGCCTCGTCCAGTCCGCTCAGCACCTGCTCCTCGGCGGCGCGCAGCCGCTCGTTCAGCCCGGCCAGCTTGTCCTGGCCGCCGGCGGTGACCACGATGCGGCGGGCCCTCCGGTCGGCCGGGTCCGGGCGGCGCTCGATGAGGCCGGCCTTCTCCAGGTCGTCGAGCAGGTAGGTCATGACCGTGCGGTCCACGCCCAGGCGGTGGGCCAGCGCCAGCTGGCTGCCGTGGGCATCTTCGGCCGCCGCGGCCAGCACCTGGAAGCCGCGCGGCCCGCCGGGCAGGCCCTCCAGGGCCGCGTGCGCAGCCTTGGCGTAGGCCCGCAGCACGGTGCCGACCGCCCAGCCCAGGTCGTGGCTGAGGGTGCAGGGGTCGCCGGCCGGCTGCTGGGCGGGCGCAACCCCGGATCCGGTCGCGAATCCAGAGGGCCCAGCCATGGTTGCAGCGTACCTCAGTTCAGCGGACGGGCCGAAGAGTTGCAGAACAGATGGTCTGTAGTACAGAATAGATGTGTTACAGCGGATCGGCGGCCGGCCGCCGCACCGGGACACTGACAGGAACAAGGAGTGCCGATGAGCGAGTCTTCTGCGGCCCGGGCGGCCGTGGTGGTCATAGGCGGGGGCTACGGCGGGACCAAGACGGCCAAGGCGCTCGACGACGTGGCGGACGTGACGCTGGTGGAACCGAAGGACGCGTTCGTGCACAACGTGGCCGCGCTGCGGGCGCTGGTGGACACGTCCTGGCTGCCGAAGATCTACCTGCCCTACGGCGGGCTCCTGGCGAACGGGCGTGTGGTGCAGGACCGGGCGGTGAAGGTGGACGCAGGCCGGGTGGTGCTGGCCTCCGGCGAGGAACTCCCGGCGGACTACATCGTGCTGGCCACCGGGTCCAGCTACCCGTTCCCGGCCAAGAGCGACCTGGACGCCGCCGCGGACGCGCACGAGAAGACCAGGGGCACGCACGAGGCGCTGGCCGCCGCGGCGCGGGTGCTCCTGCTCGGCGCGGGGCCGACGGGCATCGAGCTGGCCGGGGAGATCAAGGCGGTGTGGCCGTCCAAGCGGGTAACGCTGGTCGATATGGCCGACGACGTGCTCGGGGAGCGGTTCCGGGCGGACCTGAAGGCGGAGCTGCGCCGCCAGCTCGCCGAGCTGGACGTTCAGCTCCTGCTGGGCAGCCCGCTGCGAGAAGAGCCGCCGGGCGAGCCCGGGGAGCTGCGCACGTTCACCGTGGCCACGGAGGCGGGCACCGAGATCACCGCGGATCTCTGGTTCCGGTGCTACGGGGTCATCCCGGTCAGCGACTACCTGGCTGGCGGGCTGGCGGGCGCCCGCCAGGCGGACGGCCTGATCGAGGTCACGCCGACGCTGCAGGTCGTGGGCCAGGAGCGGGTGTTCGCGCTGGGCGACGTATCCACCGCCGACCACAAGATGGCCGGTCTGGCGGGCCTGCAGGCCGCGATCGTGGCCGGCAACATCCGCCAGCTCATCGAGACGGGCGGCAATCCTGCCGGGCTGGAACTCAGCCGGTACGAGCCCATGGGGCCCGCCGTCTTCGTGCCCATCGGGCCGGAGGGCGGCGCAGGCCAGCGTCCCGGCCAGGACGAGCTCGTGCCCGCTGAGGTGGTCGCCCAGCTCAAGGGCCGGGCCATGGGCGTGGACCGGCAGGCCGAGATGTTCGGGGTGGCCGGGCCGGACGGCGGGCCAGAAGCGTAGGCGGCGCGCAGGGCGCAGGGGCCGGACTGGGTCCCGCGGCTGTCGGTACCGCGTGGCACGCTTGGCCGTGATGAATGAACCCGACAACGCGCCGCACCGCTGCGACTGGGCCGAGGGCTCGGACGCGATGCGCGCCTACCACGACGACGAGTGGGGCCGCCCGTCCCGGGACGACCGCCACCTGTTCGAGATGCTGATCCTCGAGGGCGCCCAGGCCGGGCTGTCCTGGGCGACGATCCTCGGGAAGCGGGAGAACTACCGCCGCGCGCTGGACGGCTTCGACCCGGAGCAGGTCGCCCGCTACGGCGACGCCAAGCTGGCGGCGCTGCTGGCCGACCCGGGCATCGTCCGGAACCGGCTCAAGGTGGCGGCCACGGTGCGGAACGCCCAGGCGTTCCTGACTGCCCGGCAGGAGCACGGGTCGTTCGCCAGCTACCTGTGGGCCTGGGTGGACGGCACGCCGCTGGTCAACCGCCCGCGCAGCGTGGCCGACCTGCCCGCCCGGACTGAGCTGTCCGACCGCGTCAGCAAGGACCTGAAACGGCGCGACTTCACGTTCGTCGGGTCGACGATCACGTACAGTTTTCTGCAAGCCGTAGGCGTGGTGAACGATCACCTCGCCTGTTGTCCGGTTCTCGCGGAGCTGTCCGACTAAGGGGCTGGGAGCTGGTATCTCACGGCGTTGCGGGGTGATCAGACCGGCTGGATCTGGCATCATAGACCGTGAGATGAGTAATCCCCGCTTCCCTGTTACCGTGACTCAGCTCCCGGTACTGCGCTGCGAAATATGCCAGCGCACAATCGCACACAAGCCTGGCCAGGCCAGCGAAGTCCTGACCGAGCATTACCGTCGCGCGCACCCCGAATCCCTCGAGGCCGCGGCGGGCCGCTCCGTCTGACCGTTTTCCGCGCGTCCCGCTTGCGGTGCTGATCTGCGGGGGCTGCGAGAATGCCATCATGCGGAGCATCCAGAACCTTTTGTCCGCTGGCTCATCACCGGCCAGCCCGTCGGCGGCAGGCTCAGCCGGCTCGATCCTGAGTATCGGGTCGACCGGCTCGATCCTGTCCATTGGATCGGCAGGCTCGATTCTCTCGATCGGGTCGGCCGGTTCAATTTTGTCTATCGGGTCAGTCGGCTCTGCGGCGTCCGCGTTTTCGGTCGGTTCCACCGGGAGCGCACTGTCGATTCTGTCCGGGTTCTCGTGGCGGTCGGTCCTGGCCTGGCGGGCGGCCGGCGCTATCGGTTCGCGGGCGCGCCGGAGGGAATGACCCCGGGGAGAATGAGCGGTAGCGAAGGGGGGCTCGGGCTGACATGTCAGCTGTCGTGATCGCGACCGCCTTCGGCGGACCCGGTGTGCTGGAGATCGCCGATCAGGCGCCCGGCGAGCCCGGTCCCGGCGAGGCACGCATCCAGATCCGGGCGGCGGGCGTGAACCCCGTCGACTACAAGGTCTACAGCGGCGCCATGGGTGCCGACCCCGCGCGGCTGCCGCTGCGGCTGGGCTCGGAAGCCTCGGGTGTCGTCACCGCGGCCGGGCCCGATGCGGTCGGCCCGGCCGGCCCGATCGAGGTCGGCGCCGAGGTGATCGCGTTCCGGGCCCCCGGCGCCTACGCGGAGGAACTGGTGGTGCCGGCCTCCGAGCTGGTGCCCAAGCCAGACACGCTGGACTGGGCCCAGGCCTCCGGGCTCCTGGTCACCGGCGCGGCCGCCTGGCATCTGCTGACCGCGACCGGGGTGGGTGCCGGTGACACGGTGCTGATCCACGGGGCCGCCGGGGGAGTGGGCGTCATGGCGGTGCAGCTCGCGGTGGCCCGCGGCGCCACCGTGGTGGCCACGGCCGCGCCCGCGAATCACGACTTCCTGCGCGGGCTGGGCGCCATCCCGGTCGAGTACGGCACGGGCCTGATGGACCGGGTCCGGGCCGCCGCGCCGGGCGGCGTGGAGGCCGCCCTGGACCTGGCCGGCTCGGACGAGGCGCTGGACGTGTCGTTCGTGCTGGTCCCCGACCGGACGCGGATCGCCACCATCGTCTCGTTCGAGCGCGGGATGAAGACCGGAATCAAGGTGCTCGGCGGCGCGCCAGGTGCCGACCCCGGCACCGAGATCCGGGCCGCTGCGCGGCTGGACCTGGCCCGGCTGGCCCAGGAGGGGGAGCTCAGGGTCTTCGTGTCCCAGACGTTCCCGCTGGCCGAGGTGGCGCGGGCGCACGAGGCCATCATGCAGGGGCACACCCAGGGCAAGATCGCGCTCATCCCGTAGCCGGGCCGGGGAGCACCTCCCTCTGCGGCCACTGTTCGTTCCCGTTCGGTCCCGGTGCCGTCCCCGGCCGTTCCTGGGTGCCATTCGCCTATTGACCGGCCCCGCCGTGAGGCATACTCTCAGCCCACTATTAGGAAACTTTATTAATAGTTTGTTTCCCGTTCCGGTCTTGGCCCGAGGGAAGGATCCCGGATGCGCCGATCACGTTTGGCTCTGTCGCTGCTGGCCGCGCCCCTGCTGGCCCTGGGGGCCTGCGCCGGGTTAGCCCCCGCTCTGGCCGCCACCGGCCAGGCCGGTGCTGACCAGCAGGCCGGTGCTCCCGGCCGGGCCAGTGCGGCCGCTGCCGCGGCGGCCAGCCTCCCCGCTCATTACGCGGCGCCCTACTTGCAGATCACCAGCAGCGACGCGGGCGACATGGCCGCCGATCTCAGCGCCAGCGGCGACAAGTACTACACCCTGGCGTTCCTGATCCCGCAGTCCGGCTGCACCCCGCAGTGGGAAGACGGCGGGAACCCGGTCGGCGCGTTCACCTCGCAGGTGAACTCGCTCAAATCGGCGGGCGGCAACGTCATCATCTCGTCCGGCGGCGAGAGCGGCGGCGAGCTGGCCCAGACCTGCACCTCGGTCTCCTCGCTGACCGCTGCCTACGCCAACGTGGTGAACACCTACGGGGTGAACCGGCTGGACTTCGACATCGAGGGCGCCACCCTCGGTGACACGGCGGCGAACAACCGCCGGAACCAGGCCCTGGCCGCGCTCCAGGCGCAGAACCCGGCGGTCCAGGTCGACTACACCCTGGCCGTGGCCCCGAACGGGCTCCCCTCCGCGGAGCTGGGCGTGCTGCAGAGCGCGCAGTCCTACGGCGTGAAGGTCAGCGTCGTCAACATCATGACCATGGACTTCGGCAACGGCCAGAACGCGCTGGCCGACGCGGAGTCCGCGGCCCAGGCGACCGCGTCCCAGCTGGCCAGCCTGTACGGCATCAGCACCAGCCAGGCCTACGCCCGGATGGGGCTGACCCCCATCGCGGGCCAGAACGACGACAACGAGTACTTCTCCCAGGCCAACGCGGCCACGCTGGAGAGCTTCGCGGCGTCCAACGGGGTCCAGGAGCTGTCGTTCTGGGAAGTGGACGGCTACGACAAGCCGGTCGGCTACGCCTACTCGAAGATCTTCAACCAGATTTCTGGCGGCGGCACCAGCACCAGCGCGACCGGCCCGGTCACCGGCTACGGCGGCCTGTGCGTGGACGTGCGCGGCGCCAGCTCGGCCAACTTCACCGCGGTGCAGGTCTACACGTGCAACGGGAGCGGCGCCCAGCAGTGGACCGTCGCGGCCGGCAACACCCTGCAGGCGCTCGGCAAGTGCCTGGACGTGAATGCGGCGGGCACCAGCAACGGCGCCACCGTGGACCTCTACGACTGCAACGGCACCGGCGCCCAGGTCTGGGTGCCGCAGAGCGGCGGCGCACTGCTGAACCCGCAGTCCGGGAAGTGCCTGGACGACACCGGCTGGTCCACCACGCCCGGCACCCAGCTGCAGATCTGGTCGTGCACAGGCAGCGCCAACCAGTCCTGGGCCCTCCCCAGCTAGTCGGCGACCGTGATCACCGGTCAATAAGGGGCGCTATAGGGGAAGGGTGCGGCTTCCCTGGAGGGACCTCAGTTCAGGCTGCCTGCGGGATGAGGTTGTCCGCATAGCGCGCCATGTGGACGCGCTGCCTCGGCCCCGCCAAATCAGCCCTGAGGGACCTGGCTGAACGGGGGCGGACCGAGGATCTCGATGCCGCCGTTCTTCTTGGCCGAGGCCTGCACGCGACCCATGTCCACCGGCCCGGCATCGATGCCCCGGCTGTCATCGCTCGGGACTGGCTCGCTGGCGTCCCAGTAGAACGCCTGGCAGCAGCCAGGTGTGTGCAGGCACAGCAGCCGGGCGCCGTCGGCGCCGGAGACCTTGAAGGCGTGCGGGATACCGCGCGGGGCGCTGGCGATGCCGCCGGCGCGGACCGTGTGCTCTGCTCCGTCGAGGTGCATGAGGATCTCGCCCTCCAGCACGATCATCGTCTCGTCGGAGTCGGGGTGCAGGTGCAGCGGTGTGACCTTGCCGTGGTCCACCCGGTCCTCGAAGAGGAGGAACGCACCGTCGGTGTCGTCCGCCGTTGCCTTCCAGACGTGGAGGCCGCCGCCGAAGAACCAGCGGCGCTCGCCATCCTCCGTTGCCCGGACCAGGGACTTCCGGGCTGTGCTTGCGCTCATGAGTTCTGCC
>JAOPYP010000720.1 GCA_025964635.1 Actinomycetes bacterium
CCACGGTGGTCGGCTCAGCCGAGCCGTAGCGGGGCTTGACCGGCCAGAAGACCCAGCGCCCGCAGATGACCAGCAAAGCAGGCAGCAGCGTCATCATGGCCGCCAGGGCGACGACGATCCCAATCGCTAGCACGGGTCCCAGGCCCTTGGTGGAGTTCAGTTCCGCTACGAGCAGCGTGAGCAGGCCGAGGACGACGGTGGTGCCACTGGCCAGGATCGCCGGGCCGGCCCGGCGCAGCGCCTCGGCCATGGCCTCGTGCCGGTCTTCGTGGCGGCGCAGTTCCTCCCGGTACCGCGCGATCAGCAGCAGCGCGTAGTCGGTGCCCGCGCCAAACACGAGGACATAGAGGATGCCCGCGCTTTGCGCGTTGACAGTCAGCCCGGCGTGCGCGGCCAGCAGGTAGATGAGCGTCTCGGCGGTGGTCAGGGCGAGGCCGGCGGAGATCACCGGCAGCAGCCAGAGCACCGGGCTGCGGTAAGTGATCAGTAGCAGCACGATGACTACCGCCAGCGTGGCATAGAGCAGGGTGCTGTCGATGCCCTTGAAAGCATTGCTCGAGTCCGCCGCCGAGCCAAGGGGGCCAGCGATGTGCACAGTCAGCCCGGGCGCGTTGCGCTGCGCGATGCCGCGCAGCGAGTCAGCCGCCGCGGCCGCACCGTTCCAGCCCTTCTTACCCAGGTTGACCTGCACGATCGTCTCTGCCGCCTGGCCGTCCCGGGCATAGAACGGGCCTGCGACCTTGCCGGCCGAGACGCCAGCGACGCCCGTGAAGGCGGTGGCGTCTGCCGCTACCTTGGCCCGGGCGGCGGGGGTCAGCCGGGACGGCGCGTCATAGACGACAACAGCGGGGAACAGGTTCGGCGACTGGAACTTCGACTGGAAGTCCAGCACCTTCGTGGATTCGGCCTTGGCGGGCAGCCACGAGTGGGCATCATTCTTCTCCGCGCCCGTCAACTTCCCAGCCAGCGGGCCCGCCAGCACCACGACCACGATCCAGAACGCCAGGATCACCCATTTGATCTTTCGTCCGGCGGGCAAGCTGATAATCGCACGAGCCTTGCTCATCGGGTTCCCCTTAGCTTCGGTCGCCTGCGCGCTGCTGCCCGCGCGCTGTTCCAGTTAGACCGGACGGCGGTGAGAAACTCATCGGTGCTGCGCGGCGCGGCATCCGTGGGCCGGCCGACCTCTGGACCGGCTGGGCCGCGACGGCGCTGGGTGACTAGCCGCACGGGAGATGGCCGGCCGCGCAACCCGATACCGGCCTGAAACGCGGCTTAAAGATTAGGAAACAATTAGGCGAGGCGTCTCACCATACATTAACTGGCCTTTAATGAAATTGCGACCGCTATGTAATAGTTTGCCTACCTTTATTCCGCCGTGCTTCACTCCCGTTCATGGACCGCGCGACGATATCCGCTGACCACGCCGCGCCGCCGGGCCGGGCGGATCCCCTCGGTGATCAGGCCGGGCCCGGCCGGCAGCCCGCCACGGTGCCCCGGCCGCCGGGCGGCACGGGCGGGCGGCTGCTGCGGTTCGCGCTGGCCAACATTACCCGGCGCCGCGAGCGGTTCGTTCTCTCCACCGCAGGCATCGGGCTCGCCGTAATGGCGGTAATAGTCGTGCGCACCATCTCGGTGGGATTCGCCAGTTCCGGCTCCGCCTCATTGGCGGACGTACTGCACGGCAACCCGCTGTGGGTGGTGCCGGCGGACGGGGTCCGGTACGACCCTGGTGCCGGGACGCTGATCGCCAAGGGAGTGCCGCCTCCGCTGCGGTTGCCGGCCGGGTGGCACGCGCAGCGGGCCGTCTCTGGCGTGTGGGACTCGCCGGGCGGGGAACTCGGCCTGCTCGGCACCACCGTGCCGGGCGGTCATGCGGTGCTCGGCTCGGCCGCGGCGCTTGCTCTGCGAACGCAGCCGGGGCGCACCGTCACGATCGGCGGCCACCGGCTGACCGTGTCAGTCTCCGGTACCGGGAAGCTTGTCTCGGTACCGGTGGCCGCGGCCGAACCGGTCATCGGCACGCATGGCTGGTGGACGGTCGCCCCGCCGGCTGCTGATCGCGGCCGGACCGACCTGGGCCAGCTGCTGGCCCGGGCGAGCGGGCTGCCCTGGGCCTCGGATCCGGCCCGGCACCCGGCCGCGGGCGGGCCCGGCCTGATCTATGACACGACCGGCACCAGCGCCGGCCTGACCTTCGCACAGCGGTTCTCCGCCCTGTTCTCGGGCCGGGTCACCAGTTCCGCGCTGGGCCTGGTGTCCACCGTCGGGCTCATCCTCGGGTTCGTCATCGCGGTGTCATCCTTCCTCGCGTCGGTCCAGGAGCGGCGCCGCGAGTTCGGCATCATGTCCAGCATCGGCCTGGCCGATGAGGTGCTGTATTTCTTCCTGGTCGAGTCGGGGATCGTCTTCCTGGTCGCCTACCTGGCCGGGGCGCTGGCCGCGGGGGCCGCACTCGCCCTCGTGGTGCCGGGCCTGGCCTCGCTGGGCAGCTGGCTGCAGGCGTCCGGCATCGTCGCCGCGTACCTGCCCGCAATGGCTATCATCGGCGCGCTGGTGCCGGTGCACCGGCTGCTCCAGCAGCGGCCGGTCGCGCTGCTGGCGGAGACGTCATGATCACCCGCGGCCTGTCCTACGGCCTGCTGTCCGCCCGCCGCCGGGTGCGCGACCTGATCCTGCCGGTCATCACCACGGCGACCGGGGCGTTCCTGCTCGTCCAGGTCCTGTCGCTGGCCGGGAGCGTGCGGCGGCAGGCCGCGTCGCTGGGCAACGGCGCGGAGGTGTACCGGGCGGTACTGCTCATCTCGGTCGTGGTCCTGCTGGTCGGGGTGGTCGAGGTGGCGGTATGCGCGACCCGCACCATCTCCCAGCGGACCCGCGAGATCGGGGTGCTCGGGGCGGCGGGCGTCCGCCGGGCGCCGGTCGTGGCGGCCCTGCTCGTGGAGCCGGTGCTGGCCGCGCTGGCCGGGGCCGTGGCCGGGTCGGTCATCGCGGTCGTCGGGGGGGCCGCCGCGTCCGCGGCCGGCCTTAGTTCCTCGGCTCCTGACGCCGCCGGCGCAGCCGCCGGGGTCATCCTGGCCATCGCCGTCAGCCTGATCGCCTCCCTGCTCACCAGCGCGCTGCCGGCCTGGCGGGCGGCATCAGTGCCCCCCATCCGCTCCCTGTCCTCCGGAGGATGACCCGTGACGAGTCTGACCGAGGCCGCCCAGAATGGCGCCGCCGCGTCACCGGCTGAGCCGGTAGTGCGCGCCGAGCACGTGTGGAAACTCCACAAGCTCGGCGACGAAGTCGTCAAGGCCCTGGTGGATGCGACGCTGACCGTCCAGCCCGGTGAGTTCGCCTGCCTGATGGGGCCGAGCGGCAGCGGGAAATCGACGCTGCTGAACATCATCGGCGGCCTGGACCGGCCCACCAAGGGAACGGTTTTCATCGACGGGCGGGACACCGCGGCGCTGTCCGAGAGCCAGTTCGCCGCCCTGCGGCACGACACCGTGGGCTTCATCTTCCAGAGCTACAACCTGATCCCGTTCCTGTCCGCGGTGGAGAACGTGGAGCTGCCGCTGATGTTCGAGCCGGTGGACCGCACGGCCCTGCGGCGGCGGGCGATGGACCTGCTGGAGCTGGTCGGGATGTCGCACCGGGCCAGCCACCAGCCCGCCAAGCTGTCCGGCGGCGAGCAGCAGCGGACCGCGATCGCCCGGTCGCTGATCGGCCAGCCGCGGCTGGTCCTCGCCGACGAGCCCACCGCCAACCTCGACCAGCGCACCGGGGCCGTCGTCGTCCGGCTGCTCCGCGATCTGTGTTCCCGCATGGGCGTCACCGTGGTCGCCAGCACCCATGACCCGCTCGTGGCCGAGGAGGCCAGCCGTGTGCTGCGGATGCAGGACGGCCGGATCGTCAGCACCACGGGCCAGCCGCACCCGCCGGAGGCGTGAATGACTGCAGTGGAGGCCCAGCAAGACAAGAAGCTCGCGACCGAGCTGCTCCCTGACCGGGTACTGCCGAAGGTGCTCAACACTTTCGGGCTGACCGGTGCCTACGTGTTCATCATCTGCTGGATCAGCGGCGCTTCCATCATGGCCACGGGCGGCTGGTCGTCGATTCCGATGTGGGTGGCGGGCATCGTGGTGTTCCTCATCCCGGCCGGGCTCGCTGTTGCCGAACTCGGGAATCTCTGGCCCGCCCAGGGCGGCGTCTACATCTGGGCCTACCGCACGATGAACGAACCGCTGGCGTTCTTCGGCGGATTCCTCTCGTGGATCCCGGTCATCCTCAACGGAGCGACCGGGCCCTCGGTGGTCCTGTCGTTCCTTTTGCTGGCCCTGCACGTGACGGTCGGGCTCGCTGTGTCGATCATCCTGCAGCTGCTCATCCTCTGGCTGGCCGTCGTGCTCGCCCTGCGCAAACTCGCCGCGACGCAGCGGGTCATGAACATCGCGCTGGTTGTCTACCTCCTCGTTGCCGGCTCGGTCCTGCTCGTCGGGACTCTGCATGCGGTGCGGCACGGATCAGCCACTCCCATCAGCTCGCACGACCTGCTCTCACTCAACTTCGGGAAGTACGGCTGGATTTTCGGGCTGGTGCTGCTTTACCTGGTTGGCGTCGAGACGCCGTTCAACATGGGGGCGGAGTTCCTCTCGGTACGCCGCAGCGCGACCCGCATGATCCTGTGGGGCTCGATCGCGCTGTCCGGGATCTACGTACTCGGCACGGTCGGGACGATGCTGGCGCTGCCCACGTCGAAGATCAACTCAATCACTGGCGTGACCAGCGCGCTGAAGCTGGGAATTCCCGGTATGACGGAAGCGGCATCGATCCTGATCGCGGTAATCCTGGTCATCGCCCTGGCGACCTATCAGTCCGCCTACTCACGGCTGGTCTTCGTGTCGGGCCTGGAACGCCACCTGCCCCGGCTGTTCACCCACCTGAATCCGCGCACCCGCAACCCGGTGACTGCGATCCTGGTCCAGGGCTGTGTGGCGTCCACGATGATCGTTGTGCTGTACTCGCAGTCCAGCCTGACCGATGTCTTCCTCTACCTCAATGGCGCCCTCAGCGTGGTCTGGCTGTTCTCCGGCTTTTTCTTCTTCGTGCCGCTGATCATCTCGCGCCACCGCTACCGCGAGCGTTACCAGACCGAGTCGTTCTGGCGGATCCCGGGCGGGCTGCCCGTCGCCTACCTGGTCGCGCTGGTCGGCTCGGTCGGCACGGCCGCCGGGATCTACTACTCATTCACCCTCCCGTTTGGGCCGAATATCAGCAAGGGCACCTGGATGACCTGGGTCGGCCTGATCTGCGCGGCGGTGCTGGCCGGGGCCGGGATTGTCTACTTCTTCGGCCGGCGCTCGGCGGGCAAGCTGAGCCAAGCGGATGCCCTCGCCCATCTGGCCGTCCTCGACGTGGACGCGTCAGCCCCCTCGGTGGAAGCCTGATGCTGCCCAGCCGTATAACCCCGACCTGGCCCCATCCGTCCCCCGAGGGGAGTCCCCGTGACCACGCAACTTGCTGACACGCCCGCTGACGGGCTCGCGCCTGAGCCGGCCGCCCACCCGCTCGACCCGCTGTCGGCGCAGGAGATCCGCGAGGCGGTGGCGATCCTGAAGCGCTCGCGTGAGCTTGGCGAGACGCTGCGCTTCGTCATGATCTCCCTGCACGAGCCGCCGAAGCCACCCGGGCTGGATTTCAGCCTGGCCCCGGTCCCGGACCGGGCGGCCTTCATCGTCGCCTATGACCGCGCCGAGAAGATGCTCTACGAGGCGGTCGTGTCACTGTCCCGGGATGCGCTGCTGAGCTGGACGGGCGTGCCTGGCCGGCTGCCGTCCTACCTGGCCGAGGACATGCTCGCCATCGAGGAGATAGTCCGGGCCGACCCCGGCTGGCAGGAGGCGATGCGCAAGCGCGGCGTGACGGACTTCTCCCTGGCGATGATCGACCCGTGGCCCTCGGGCTACTACGGGCCGCAGGATCATCCCGCGACCAGCCCGCGGCTGTGCCGGCCACTCACCTGGCTGCGCTCGGCGCCGCGTGAGCACGGCTACGCCCGGCCGATCGAAGGGCTCGTAGTAACCGTGGACATGGACGCGCGGATCGTGGTCGACGTGACGGACCATGGCGTCCTGCCGGTGCCGCCGAATCCGGGCAACTATGCGCCAGAGTTCATGTTCGACCAGGCGAACCGGCCCGCCTTCACCGGGCTGCGGGAGGACCTGAAGACAATCAGCATCACCCAGCCGGAGGGTCCCGGCTTCGACGTCGACGGATGGGCAGTGAGCTGGCAGAAATGGCACCTCCGGGTCGGCTTCAACCCGCGCGAGGGGCTGGTGCTGCATCAGGTCAGCTACGACGACCGGGGCCGGATCCGGCCGATCATGTACCGGGCCGCACTATCGGAGATGGTTGTGCCCTACGGTGACGCCAGCCCGACCCAGTGGAACAAGAACGTGTTCGACATGGGCGAGGTCGGCATGGGGCTGATGGCGAACTCGCTGACCCTCGGCTGCGACTGCCTGGGCGAGATCTTCTACTTCGACGGCGTGGTCAACGACTCCATGGGCGAGCCGGTGGTGATCGAGAACGCCATCTGCATGCATGAGGAGGACGCCGGGATCTCCTGGAAGCACACCGACTTCCGCACCGGGGAGGTGGAGGTCCGGCGGTTGCGGCGGCTGGTCATCTCCACGATCGCGACGGTCGGCAACTACGAGTACGGCTTCTTCTGGTATCTCTACACCGACGGCACGATCGAGTACGACGTGAAGCTCACCGGGGTGCTCACCACCGGGGCGGTGGCCGAGGGGGAGAAACCGCGCTGGGGAGTGCTGGTCGCCCCCGGCCTCTACGGCCCCAACCACCAGCACTTCTTCAACGTGCGGATGGACATGTGCGTGGACGGGGAGCGGAACAGCGTCTACGAGGTGGACTCGGTCCCAGAGCCAGATCCGGCGCTCAACCCGCACCACAATGCGTGGATCGCCCGGTCCACCCGGCTGGAGACGGAGGGAACCGCCTGCCGGGACGCCGACCAGTCCACGGCCCGGTTCTGGAAGATAGTCAACCCGTCGGTGCTCAACGAGCTGGGTGAGCCGGTGGCGTACAAGCTGATGCCGGGAGTAACCGTGCCGTCGATGGTCCAGCCCGGCTCGGCCATCTATGACCGGGCCAGGTTCGTGCAGCACAACCTCTGGGTGACGGTTTATGACCCCGCGCAGCTGTATGCGGCGGGCCGGTACCCCTATCAGTGCCCCGAGCCGCAAGGCCTGCCGGAGTACGTGGCTGACGATGCCCCGGTCACCGATGCTGACGTGGTGCTCTGGGCCACGGTGGGCGCGCACCACATCGTCCGGCCGGAGGACTGGCCGGTGATGCCCGTCGCGCACACCGGGTTCCAGCTCAAGCCGACCGGGTTCTTCGACGGCAATCCGGCCCTCGACATGCCGCCCTCCAGCCCGGGCGGAGCCTGCCACCATCACGGCTGACCGGCACCGTCAGACGCCGGCCGGGAGACTGCTGAGCGCGTCCTGCAGGGACTGGGCGGGCAGCTCGAGGTCGGTGACCTGCCCCGCGAGGAAGCTCTCGTAGGCGGTCAGGTCCAGCAGGCCGTGGCCGCACAGGGCGGTCAGGATGACCTTCTCCTCACCGGTCTCCTTGCAGCGCAGCGCCTCCTCGATGCACGAGGCGAGCGCGTGGGTGGGCTCGGGCGCGGGCACGATGCCCTCGGCCCGGGCGAAGCGCAGTCCGGCCGCGAAGCACTCCGACTGCGGTTTGGCCACGGCCTCGAACAGCCCCAGCTCGTACATGTGCGAGAGGAGCGGCGACATGCCGTGGTAGCGCAGCCCGCCCGCGTGGATGGGGTCCGGGATGAAGTCGTGCCCCAGCGTGTGCATCTTGAGCAGCGGGGTGAAGCCCGCCGTGTCCCCGAAGTCGTAGGCGTACACGCCCCGGGTGAACGAGGGGCAGGCGGCCGGCTCGACCGCACGCAGCACCGGGTTCATCCGGCCGGCCAGTTTCTCGCGCAGGAACGGGAAGACCAGCCCGGAGAAGTTGGAGCCGCCCCCGGTGCAGCCGATGATCAGGTCGGGCACGTCACCGGCCTGCGCCATCTGCTTGATGGCCTCCTCGCCGATCACGGTCTGGTGCAGCAGCACGTGGTTCAGCACGCTGCCCAGGGCGTACCGGGCGGACGGGTCCCCGGCGGCGACCTCCACCGCCTCGCTGATCGCGATGCCCAGGCTGCCCGGCGAGTCCGGGTCGGCGGCCAGTATCGCCTTGCCCGACTGGGTCATGTCCGAGGGACTCGGGTGCACGGTGGCCCCGTAGGTCTCCATCAGCAGCCTGCGGTACGGCTTCTGGTCGTAGGAGGCGCGGACCTGCCAGACCTCGCACTGCAGGCCGAACACGGCTGAGGCGAAGGCCAGCGCGCTGCCCCACTGGCCGGCCCCCGTCTCGGTGGTGAGCCGGGACACCCCCTCGGCGGCGTTGTAGTACGCCTGCGGGATCGCGGTGTTGGGCTTGTGCGAGCCCGCGGGGCTGCCGCCCTCGTACTTGTAGTAGATCCGGGCCGGGGTCCCCAGCTCCTTCTCCAGCCGCCGGGCGCGCAGCAGCGGGGTCGGCCGCCACAGCCGGTACACGTCGCGGACGTCCTCGGGGATGGGGATGTACCGCTCCGCCGATACCTCCTGGCCAATCAGCGCGGCCGGGAACAGCGGGGCGAGGTCGTCCGGCCCGACCGGCTCGCGGGTACCGGGGTGCAGGGGGGGCGGCGGGGGAGAGGGCAGGTCAGCGACCACGTTGTACCACTGCCGGGGCAGTTCAGACTCATCGAGCAGATATTTGACCTGACGGTCCATGCGTGCCTCCCGTGCCGCTGGCGCCGCGCCCGGCGCGGCCTGGTTCCTCACGCGAATTATCTGGCCGACCGCGCTGACGTGCCTAGTATGGCGGTACCGGGCAAAATCTCACAGAAGATCACAAACCCCCTCGCCGATCATGATCGCACCGGCCCGTGAGGCCCCCCTCGCCAGTCCCGGCCGCCCTCAGCGGCCGTGTTCCTCCCGACCCGCCCAGCGGCCCCGCCGGAGCCGCGCACCGGAAGGCCCCGGATGGACCGCCCCCAGCCCGCTCATCGTCGCATGCTCCGTCTCACCAGGACGCTGCCCGCATTAGCGCTGGGCGCCGCGGCGGCGGTGGCGCTGCCGCTGGCCCTCACCGCCTCCGGCCCGAGGGCGGCGGACGCCGCACTGGCCAGCCGGGCGGCGGCGGCCGTCCCGGCCGCGGACAGCCCGGCCGGTTTCTACTACGGCACCGACAGCTGGCCTATCGCGATCAACAGCCCAGCGCCGTACCGGGAGCCGGACATCCCCGGTTACCCGGTTTACGGCGGCTACATCGGCATGGCCGGGAACTGGGCCCGCTGGTCCGGCTGCGGCGGCAACATCGCCTGGTCGTCGGCGGACAGCGCGGCGGCCAACACCAACTACACCAGGTACGGCAAGGGCATCGGCACCGGCGTCTACTGGTTCATGGGCGGCCCGGGCGTGGACCCGCACTACAACGGGAGGACAGCCGAGGCGAGCGCCTGGGGCGCGGCGCAGGCGGCCAAGACCCTGCGCGCGATGGGCAGCCTGCACGTCACCTACAAGATCGTGTGGCTGGACATCGAGCTGCCGGGCATCCCGCCCGCGAGCGACAACGGCTGGAACAACGTGTACACCTCACCCTGCAGCGGCAGGGTCAGGACGGTCGGCGTCGCGGCCGCGGTCGACCGGGCCGAGGTCAACGGGTACGAGGCCTACCTGACCGCGCACTCCTCCTACCTGCCCGGCGTGTACTCGTCCCCGTCCATCTGGAGTTCCATCTTCGGTACCGGCAGCGCCTCCTCCATCCCCGGCACCTACGAGTGGACGTACACCGATGCCACCAGCAAGCTTTCGAAGCCCCCGGTCAAGTGGTGCATCCTGGGCACGTCCACCTGCGCCCGGTTCTTCGGGGGCGTGAGCCGCTCCTCCAAGCAGGCCGTGATGTGGCAGTGGTCCGGCGGCGGCGGGGTCACCAACGGAATCGGCGACTTCGACCAGATCAACACCAACACGATCAAGTAACCCGGTAGCCCCGGACCCCGGGGTTCCGCGTAGCCTCCGTGCCCGCCACCTCTTCCTGTCCTCGCGGAGAGCTCTCGCCGCGCGGCCCTCGCCGCAGGCCGGCCTTCCCGTAGTGTGTCGCCGTGAGCTCCGCGGAAATGGATCACCGCGCCGTGCGGCTCGCCCTGGGCCTGACCGTCGCCGGGGCGTTGATGCTGACCGCAGGGGTCGCCACCTGGCTGGTCACCGTCGTGGGACGGGTCGCGTCCGGGCCGGGCCCCCGTGACCTGCGGCTGGCCGCGCTGGCCCTGCTGGCCGGCGGTGCGGCGTGCGGGGTGGCGATGGGCGTCGCGCTGGCCGCCGGGGGCCGCGCCCGGGTGGGGGAGCCGCTCGTGGCCGACGTCGCCGACGTCGGCGGGCTCTCCTATGAGGCAGCGGAATCCCCGGGGCCGGCTCCGTCCCTGGCCGAAGCCTGGTCCCTGATGAACCCGCCGCCGCCCAGCCCTCCGCCCCTGGCCCCGTCGCGGCCGGCCCCGCCTCCCTGGTCGGGCGGGCAGTGGATAGCGGACCAGCGGTCCCGGGAACAGCCGTCCGCGGAGCAGCCGTCCGCGGAGCAGCCGTCCGGAGAGCAGCCGTCCGGGGAGCAGCCGTCCGGAGAGCAGCCCTTCGCGGAGCAGCCCTTCAGGGAGCAGCCGTCCGGGGAGCAGCCGCCGGCCGGCCCGGCACCCGCGGGCCGGGTCTGGTGGCGCGCCGGGCGCGGCCCGGCCAGCTGGGACGACACCTCCGAGGAATGGCTGCGCTCGCTGCGCGGCCCGTCCATCCAGCAGCCGCCCCCGCACAGCGCCGAGTGACCCGCGCCGCCGTGCATAGGGGAGGTGCGATCCGCCGCCCGTTGAGTGGCCGGGGTCAGGCGCGGAGTTTCACGATCATCTTGCCCGTGTTCTCACCGCGCAGGAGCCCGAGGAACGCTTCCACAGTGTTCTCGACACCCTCGACGACAGTCTCCTGGTAGCGAAGGCGGTCTTCGCGTATCCAGCGGCTGGCCCGCTCGGTGAACTCTTCGTTGAGGTCAGTGTGGTCGCCGACCAGCATGCCCTGCAGGCGAAGGCGCTTGTTGACCGCGAGCAGGAGGTTGCGGGGTGCGCTGGGCGGCTCAGTGGCGTTGTACTGGGCGATCATGCCGCACAAGGCGGCCCGGCCGTGGAGGTTGAAAGAGTCGATGGCCGCCTCCAGGTGGTCGCCGCCGACGTTGTCGAAGTAGACGTCGATGCCGTCGGGGGCCGCCAGCTTGAGCTGGTCGGCAACAGGACCGTGTTTGTAGTTGAAGGCGGCGTCGAAGCCGTACTCCTCGACCAGCAGCGTGACCTTCTCGTCGGATCCGGCCGACCCGATCACCCGTGCAGCGCCCATGAGTCTGGCGATCTGCCCGGCCTGGCTGCCCACGGCGCCGGCGGCACCTGAGACGAAGACGGTGTCACCCTTCTGCAACCCGGCGACCCGCAGCAACCCCGCATAGGCAGTCAGGCCGCTGTTGCCGAGCACGCTGAGGTAGGCCGACAACGAGGCGGCGCTCGAATCGACAGCGGTGGTGAGCCGCGCCTCCAGCACCGCGTACTCGCGCCAGCCGAGCCCATGCCTGACGTGGTCGCCGACGGCGATCCCGTCCGCTCTGGATGCGAGGACGACACCGATCGCTCCGCCGTCCATCGGCCGGTCAAGTTCGAACGGCGGCACGTACGACTCCACGTCGTCCATCCGGCGTCGCATATAGGGGTCAACGGACAGGTAGAGGTTCTCCACGAGCACCTGGCCGGGGTTGAGGGTGGGGATGGCATCGGTGCGCAGCGCGAAATCGGCGGGCTTCGGCCAGCCGTGCGGCCGGGCAGTGAGATGCCACGCGCGGCCGGTCG
>JAOPYP010000204.1 GCA_025964635.1 Actinomycetes bacterium
CAGCTCGTCGACCACCGAGCCCTCCCCGGTCCAGGACTCGGCGATCTCGCGGCGGATCCGCTGGGCGAGCTGCTCCCAGGTCTCGATCATGACCCGGCCGTCCTCGACGTAGACCACCAGCGGGGTCCCGGCCTCGATCCCGGCTTCGCGGCGGATCTGCGCCGGGATCGTCACCCGGCCCTGGGAGTTGACCACCAGGTCGGCACTCAGCCCGTTTGGCTCCGGTCCAATCACGGCTCGACCATGCTGGACATGGTGCCGGACACTGCGGCACAGCACGTGGTGGCGCGGCACCGCACGTGGTGCGGCGGCGCGGCTGGGGCGCGTCCGCCGCGCCCCGCTATTACCCGGGATAATGCCCATTATCGGCAATGAATATCGTTACGGATATCGATGGTGTAGCAGGGCGGGCTAACGCCTCCCGGAGCGACGAGCCAGAGGGCCACCCCGCGAGCGCGGGGACGACCGGCGGTCGGCGAGCCGCTGCTCCCTGCGATCGGACCACCCAGTCCACGAAACCTACGTGTGCGGACCCCGAGACGACCCGGAGCCGAAGGCCTGGCGAACCGAGATCGGCTGGCCGATATTCCGGCTCATTTGCCGGACGCTCTTAGTCTCATTCCAGTCTCATTCGGCCGCCCGTCAGGCGCACTCCTTTAGCGCAGCGCTGATCACCCGGCCCACTTGGCGCTGTCCCTGGACCTGCCACACCAGCCAAACTGACCCCTGACCAGGCAGGACTCGGCCCGGGTACACTCGCTGTGATGGCTGCCTTGCCGGGGCTAACCGGCGAAGACCGGATCACCGGGAAGCAGGCGGCGCTGCGACGGGTGGCGACGCTGGTGGCCGGCATGCCGGTCCGCGGCGTGACGATTCTCGCCCCAACGACCAGGACCGGTTCGCAGGCGTCGCCATCCACCACCGGCCGCTCGCCGCGGTCCTCGCCTTATCCCCGGCGCGGTCAACGTGCCATGAGCGCGCACCACCAACGAGGACGGCACGTTCAAGGCCGACGGGACGTTCGGAGGAGATCGCTATGAACAGTACCGCTGAGATGGTTCGCCTCAGCGATTTCGATCGCGACGAGTACGAGCCCCGCTGGGGTCAGCTCGTCGCCGGCACCTTGATGCCGATGTCCGTCAGGGTCGAAAAGGCCTCGCCGGCGAAGGCGGGTGCCTGGCAGCGCAAGACCCTGGGCGATCTCTCACTCGCCTACTGGGACTGCCCGGCGTCACAGGGCACCCGCCGCCGCGCGGACGTTCGCCGGGGAGATCCGGAGATCGTGGTGCTGTTCTTCGCCGATTCCGGAGAGGAGCTCATCGACAACGGCGACTCGAAGGTCGTCCTGTCGCCCGGCCGCGGGCTGCTATTCAGCAGCTCGCAGTCCTTCTCCTTCAAGACGGTGGGCAGCCTGCGCAAGCGCAGCCTCATCCTGCCTCGCGTCGCACTCGATGAGGTCGCTCCGCGTCTGACGATCGGCAACGGTCTCCCGCTCGAGACCTCCCGCCCGGCGGTCCGGCTGCTTCGCGAATTCCTCGGCCTGCTGTGGCCCACCCTCCACCGGATGACCCCAGCCGAAGTGCAAGCGGCCCGCACCGCCGTCCTGTCGCTTCTCTCCGGTGCGGCCGGTCCTGAGGAAGGCCCGGACGGCCACGGAGCCATGGCGGCGCTACGTAAGCAGATGGACGCCTGGATCGATGAGAACCTGGCGTACGGTCCGCTCACTGTCGCCGGGCTCGCGGCCGCGCATCACGTCTCCGTGCGGACAGTCCAGCGAGTGTTCGCCCGCGACGCCGAGACCGTCAGTTCGGTAGTCCGCCGCCGGCGTCTCGCGCAGGCACGTAGCGAGCTCGTGCACAGCTCCCTTCCCATCGCGATTGCCGCCGCCCGGGCAGGCTACTTCGACCCGAGCCACTTCGCGCGTGAGTTCCGCCGCTTCTACGGCGAGACGCCGCGCCAGCATCGCGCCCGCAACGCGCACAAGGCTGGCGACGCCACCTGACATTGCCGCATGTCACTGCCCGGCCGCGCCCTCCCGTGCCCGGGGACCGGCTCACGCTGGCCCCGGCGAGCCGGGCGATGCCGTCTCTGAGCCGTCTCCGGGCAGGGTGGCCCAGTCGGCCCCGCGGTGGCCGCCGGGGCCGCTAGTTGTCCGACGCGTACCAGTTCCTGGCAGCTCTGTCCTACTTTTCCGGCTCGCGGATTTCTAGTGTTCGTTCACGGAACATCCGTCACCGTCCACCGAGGGGACAGCCGTGGAATTCTGGACTACAGAACAGCGTGGCACCGTGCTCATCGCCACTTATTCGAATCCGCCGCGGAACTATCTCGTCAAGCCGGCGATCGACGAATTCGAGCAGCTGATTGAACAGTGGCGGGATCCGTCGATTCGGGCGGTCGTCATCCAGTCGCGTCCCGAGGACGCGGGCTTCATGACCACTTACAGCGTCGACGAGTTGTACGAGCTGATCAGCGACCCGGCCACGTCCCGCTACTCCGCGGCGATCGTGCGCCGCTACAAGGCGATCCTCGACCGGCTGCAGGCTCTGCCCAAGGTCATCATCGCCGCTCTCAACGGGGACACGATGGGGGGCGGGTTCGAGCTCACCCTCGCCTGCGACCTGCGGATCGGCCAGAAGGGCGACTTCCGGTACGGCAACCCTGAGCTGCGCGTCGGCCTCATTCCCGGGGCCGGCGGAACGCAGCGGCTGACCCGGCTCATCGGCCTCTCACGGGCCGTCGAGTGGGTGCTGCGCGCCCGCATCGTCCAGCCTGAGGTCGCCAGGGGGCTCGGACTCGTCCATGAGGTTGTCGACGACGCCCCTGCTCGCGCGCTGGAGCTGGCCGAGGAGATCGCGTCCTTCCCTCCCAAGGCCGTGGAGAACGCGAAGATCGCGCTCTACCTCGGAGCCGACACCAACCTGCAGGCGGGTTTCGAGATCGAGAACATGCAGTGGACCGAGGTCATGCAGTCCGACGACGCACAGCTCGCGCTCCGGACCTACATGGCCGAGGAGC
>JAOPYP010000730.1 GCA_025964635.1 Actinomycetes bacterium
ACGCTCAGCCGGGCCGGGGCGGCCACGCCCCCGCCTCCGCTCCGCGGCCCGGTCAGCCGGGCCGCCGGGTAGCTGACCAGGGGCCAGCCGCGTTCCCGGGCCGCCGCGGCGATTCCCGGCCGGGCGCCGCCCTCGTCGCTCACCGTGGCCAGGGTGGAGACGCTGGCCGCCGACAGCCGGGCCTCGCCCAGCGCGGCGTCGGCCAGCCGCAGCACCTCGTCCGCGGCGGCCTCGGAATTCGCGGCCAGCCCGGCCAGGTGCACCCCGACCACCAGCGACGGCGGGCGCAGCACCGCGGTGCGCGGATCACCTGCCGCGACCCGGTCGCTGATCAGGATCCGGTACTCCCCCGTGTCCCCCACGGTGACCGGGAGCGGCGGCAGCGGCCAGGTCTCCGCCGATTCGAGCCGGACCTGCTCACCATCGAGCAGCGCCCGGCTGACCGTGCCGATTGCGCCCTCTGTCGGCCAGCCCAGCATGTCGAGCCCGGGCAGGCTGACCGCGTCGGTGGCCGTCGTGATCACCGCGTCCGCCCCGAACACCTCGGCGACGCGGGTGGCAAGCGCGTTCGCGCCGGCCGCGTGGCCGCCGACGACCGCGACCGCCCGGCGCCCCGATTCGTCCACGCAGACCACGGCGGGATCGGTCCACTTGCTGTTCAGCAGCGGGGCGATCAGGCGCACCGTGGCGCCGACCGCGAGGAAGCAGACCAGCCCGTCACACTGGGCCCAGGCCCGGGCCAGCGCATGCCGGGCCGGGCCGTCGTAGCTGCGGGTCTGCCCGGGCCAGGCGGCGGCCAGCCGTTCGGCGGCCGCGCGACCGCCCGCGGTCACCGCGATCAGGGCTATCACCGGCATCTCCGCAACTTACCGCAGCCTCATGTGCAGGCAGATCGTCGTGCCGTCCGGGTTGCTGCGCACTTCGACCAGGTCACATACCTGGTTCACGAGCCACAGGCCCTTGCCGCCGGGCAGGTCGTCGGCGGGCACCCGGTACCCGGCCAGCCGGTCGGCGATGACGCCACTGTCCTGGATCTGGCAGAGGATCTCGTCCTCGTCGTGCCACAGGTGCACGGTGCCGCCCGCCTTGGTGTGCCGCAGCGTGTTCGCCGCGACCTCGCTGGCCGCCAGCACCAGGTCGGTGATGCGCCGGGCCGGCAGCCGGGCGCTGCGCGCGCAGTGGTTCACCAGGCTGCGCACCGGCCTCAGGTCCCGCTGATAGCTGAGGCGTTCCGCGGCGGCGGGCGGGCGGCCCAGCGGGCGGTCACAGCCGGGCGGCAGCCCGTCGGCGCCGAGATAGCTGGAGCTGGCCTGCTCTTCCCCCTCGCGGAACAGGGCCGGATGGGTGCAGCCGGCGTCGTCCAGGACCGAGCTGGTCAGTTCCGCGCTGTCGTACAGGCACACCATGGTGGCCGGGATACCGGAGAACGCCGTGTTGACCAGGGCCTCGTAACGCGTGGCCTCCCGCAGCTCGGCGGCGGAGCGGGCCGCCCAGACCGGCTCGCCGACGCACCGGACGCGGCGGCCCGGGTAGCGGTCCATGAACGTTCGGATGGCCGGGATGATCCGGGCCGGATTGCGGCCCACTTCGGTCATGTCGGTGAAGGCCACCCCGGCCGCCCCGCCGTTGAACTCCCGGCGGAGCCAGCTCACCTTGCCTGGTGAGGTGGCGACGAGCACGGGCTCGGTCCGGGCCAGGCCGCCGCGGACGTACCTCTCGACGGCGGCGCGGAACTCGGCGGCCCCCCGGTACAGGAGGGCACGGTGCAGGAAGCCATCGCCGGCGGCCACCGCCTCCGCCACGTCCACCCCCATGCCCAGCCGCCTAGCGCGCTTCCGTGGGCGACCGCAGATGGCCTGAGCGGCCGGGCCGCCGTATCTTCCCGCTGCGCCGGTCAGCCGGGGACGCGTAACTGGAGCGAACACTACCTCGCACGCGCTGCTATCTGCCCGGGCAAATCTCAGGTATGCGGCTCATGTGCAGAAGCATGGCTCCGGGTTACGATCGCAGGTGTACCTTCCCAGTTCTAGCCTGACCTTGCAGGGGGAGCAGCGTGGAAGGACGCGAGGGGCTCTGGCTGTCAGCAGAGCAGCACGGCAGCGTCACGGTCGTCACCATCCGTGGTGACTTGGACATCGTGAGCAGCGGCCGTTTCGACGACTGCCTGAAGCAGGCCCGCGCGGCGAGCAAGCGGATCATCCTGGACCTGGCCGGGGTCGACTTCATGGACACCAGCGCCCTCGCCGTCATCGTGGGTCACTGGAAGAAGCTCAAGGCCGAGGACGGCACGCTGATCCTGGCCGGGGCGCGCTACCGGTACACGAAGAGTTTGTGGATCACCGGGCTGGCCGACCGGCTGCCGCTCTACGACACGGCCGAACTGGCCATCGCGGCCGAGGAGCAGGCCGCCGGCGGCGATCCGGCGGCCCGCAGCGCCACAGCCGGCGGCGCCACGGCCGGGGAGGCCGCCGCCGCGGACTAGCATGCTCCTGGCGGAAGGCGGATGATGGTCAGCTCGGATCTTGCGGTCGGCGCGGCCAGCCTGCTGGCGACGGCGGCGTCGTCCGAGCCCAGCTCGCTGCGCCGGCTGGCGCAGCTCGCGGTGCAGCAGGTGAACGGCTGCTCGGCGGCCACGGTGGCGCTCTGGCGCGACGGCGAGCCGGCCGTGGTGACCTCGAGCCACCCGGAGCCGCCCGCGCTGATCTGGGTGCAGCTCCACGCCGGCCGCGGGCCCATCCTGGACGCGCTGTCCAGCGGGGACCCGGTCAGCTGCGACGACACCCTGGCCGAGGAGCCGTGGCCCGAGTACGCGGCGGCGGCCCTCAGCCTGGGCGTGCGGTCCTCGATCACGCTCCCCTACCGCGGCGCCCCGGACTCCTTCACCCTGTCCCTGTTCGCGGCGCGGCCGGGGGTGATGGACCCCGCGCAGATCCCGCTGGCCGAGCTGCTGGTGGCGTTCGGCGGGGCGGCCCTGGCCGCCGTCTCCGATTACGACGAGGCGCAGCGCACGGCGGTCCAGCTGCGCGACGCCGCGGATTCCCGCTCCCTGGTCGATCAGGCCAAGGGAATCCTGATGCACGCGCTCGGCTGCAGCGCCGATGAGGCCCTGGACCGGATGCGCCAGGTATCACAGCGGAACAACATGCGGACGACGGAGGTGGCCGCGACGATCATCGGCGCCCGGGCCGGGCGGACCGGCCAGGCAGGACGGACTGGCCAGGCAGGACGGACTGGCCAGGACGGGCAGGCGGGCCAGGCGCGCCGCCCGGGGCCGGCCTCCCGGTCCGGGCGGCCCGGCGAGGCACCCGGGCCCAGGCGCTAGCGTGGTGGCTCACCCGCGCAGATTGGCTGTGTACCGTGCCTGACGTCCCTGACCGCCAGCCGCCCGGCGACGGCGTGGCCGCGCTCCGGGCCCGCCATGAGGCCCTGCAGCAGACCGCCATGATGCCGGGCGCGGACCTGCGGCCGCTGCTCGACGCGACCCTGGCCGAGCTGGACGGCGCGATCGACACGCTGGGCACGGTCCAGGCCCAGCCGGCCACGGCCGGCAAGGACGAGCGGGCCGCAGGCTCCGTCCACGCCGAGCGCCGCCTGCTGCACGCGGTGTTCCAGGAGGTGCCGACGCCGCTGTTCGTACTCGGCCAGGACGGCACCGTGCGCCGCGCCAACCCGGCCGCGAGCGCGCTGCTCGGCGCGGCCCGCGGCTATCCGACCGGGAAGCCGTTCAGCGCGCTCGTCGAACCGGCCGGCCGCCCGGCACTCCGTTCGCTGCTCGCGGCGGCGGCCCGCACCGAGGGCGGCCGGCAGCTGGACTGCCAGCTGCTGACGGGCAAGGGCCGGATCAGCTGCGTGCTCGACGTGCGGCCGGTCAGCATCCGCGGCGGGGACGACTGGCTGCTGGTCGCGGCCCGGGGCCGGCCCGCAGACGGGGCCGGGAACACGACGGCCAGTCCTGCGCTCCGTCTCCCCGCGGAGCAGGCCACGCCCGATCCCGTGGTGACGGTGATGACCCGGCGGCTCGACCTGGCCACCACGGCCAGCCGGCTGCTGCTGGAGAACGTCACGCTGAGCGAGTCCGTCACCCTGCAACGCTGCGCCCGGCTGCTCTCCGAGGCCCTGGGAGCCTGGGTCATCGTGGACATGGACCGCGGCGGGCTGCTCCGGCGCCACTTCGTCACCGGGCCCGACAAGCACGATTCCGGGTCACTGACGCAGGCCGTGGCGGCGGTCAACCCGGAACCGGGATCGCTGCCCGCGCAGGTCCGCGAGTCGGGCAGCACGCTGCTGGTGACCCACGCCGAGGACAACGACATCCTCGGCCCGGGGCCCGACGGCGTGCCGCTGCTGGCCCTGCTGGGCACCGGGTCAGTGCTCAGCGTGCCGCTGGCGGACAGCGAGCAGACACACGGCGTGCTGACCCTGGCCCGGGACCCGGCCCGCGGCTACTTCAGCCTGGCCGACGTCGGGCTGGTGGAGGAGATCGCCGAGCAGCTGGCGCTGGCCATGTCGGTACGCCGGATGCTCCGCAGCCGCACCGAGACCGCCGAGGCGCTCCAGGCCAGTCTCATCCCGCCGGTCCTGCGGGCTGTGCCCGGGGTGGAGATCGCGTCCGCGCACATGGCCCCGACCCGTGGCCGGGCGGTCGGCGGCGACTTCTACGACGTGCACCCGACCCCGGCCGGCTGGGGCGTGGCCATCGGCGACGTGTGCGGCAAGGGCGAGGATGCCGCCTCGGTCACCGCGGTGGCCCGGCACGCGATCCGGGTCCTGGCGCACTGGAGCGCCGACCCGGCCGAGGTGCTCCGCGGCGCCAACGAGATCATGCTCGCCGAGGAATTCGGCAGCCGCTTCGTCACCGCCAGCACCACCCATCTGGCCTGGAGTGGCAGCAGCCTGCACGCGGTGCTGGGCAGCGCGGGCCATCCCGGCCCGGTGCTGGTCCGGCCGGACGGGCGGGCCCAGGTCCTCGCGGGCGGCGGCCTGCCGCTCGGGATTTTCCCCGACGCCGAGCCGGTGACCCACGAACTCGAGCTGGCGACCGGCGACATCCTGTTCTTCTGCACCGACGGGCTGACCGACGCCCGCAGCCCGGAGCAGGCCTACTTCGAAGGCAGCCTCACGGACAGCCTGTCCACGCTGGCGGGCAAGCCGCCCGCGGACATCGTCTCCGGGATGCGCCGGCTGGTGCTGGACTTCTGCGCCGGCGTGCTGCTCGACGACCTGACCATGCTGGTGCTCCGGGTGGGCCAGCCGCCCGGCGCGTAAGCTCACGCGCCCGGCGGTCCGGTGCCAGCCGCGCCCGCGCCCGGGGCGCGCCGGCCCGTCAGTAGCGGGCGCCGGCGACCTGCGCGCCCAGCGGGTCCAGCACGGCCAGCTCGCTGTCGCTGAGCGTGACGTCGAGCGCGGCGACGTTCTGCTCCAGCCACTTCACCCGCTTGGTGCCGGGAATCGGGGCCACCGGGACACCGAGCCGCTCCTGCTGCGCGTACACCCAGGCCAGCGCCACCTGCGCCGGGGTCACGCCCTTAGCCACGGCCACGCCGCGGACCGCGTCCGCGATGGCCTGGTTGGCCTGCCCGGCGTCGCCGGTGAAGCGCGGGTTGCGGGTACGGAAGTCCCGGGCGTCCAGGGCCGCCACCTCGACGGTGCCGGTCAGGAAGCCCCGGCCCAGCGGCGAGTACGCCACCAGGCCGACGCCCAGCTCCCGCAGCGCGTCCAGGACGGTGGTCTCCGGGTCCCGGGCCCACAGCGAGTACTCGCTCTGCACCGCCGCGATCGGGTGGACCGCGCAGGCCCGGCGCAGCAGCGCGCTGTCTGCCTCGGACAGGCCCAGGTAGCGGACCTTGCCCTCGGCGACCAGCTCGGCCATGGCGCCGACGGTCTCCTCGATCTCCGCGGTCTGCGGCGGGCGGTGCAGGTAATACAGGTCGATCACATCCACGCCCAGCCGGGTCAGCGACGACTCGCAGGCCC
>JAOPYP010000746.1 GCA_025964635.1 Actinomycetes bacterium
CGACCTGGGGGACCCGCTTCACGCAGACGGCGACCTCCACCGCCGGTCAGCTCCGGATCCGCGCGTTGTCCGGGTCGAACAGGGGGGTGGCCCCGGCCACCGCCACGGTCACCGGGTACGCGTCGCCGAAGCATTCGACCTGGAGCCGGGTGCCTGCGCTGGCCTGGGCCGGGGGCAGGTAGGCCAGCATCAGGTGCCGGCCCACCGACGGGCCGGACCCGGCGCTGGTGACGTAGGACGGCCGGCCTTTCGCGTCGACCAGCCGCTCACCGCCGGCCGACAGGACCGGCTCGCCGCCCAGCATCCACCGGACCGGGCCGCGGGCCGGGGTGTGGTCGTCCATGGTGAGCGTGCACAGCACCGCGGCGGGCGGCTCGGCCCGCTGGGCCAGGTAAGCGTCCTTGCCGGTGAACGGCTGGGCCTTCACCCTCGGCCGGGTCATCCCCGCCTCGACCAGCGTGTAGTCCGCGGTCAGCTCGTTACCGAAGGCGCGGTAGCCCTTTTCCAGCCGGCCGGTGGTGCCGTACACGCCGATGCCGACCGGCACCAGCCCGTGCGGGGTGCCCGCCGACCAGAGCGCATCCCACAGCTTCCCGCCCTGCTCGATGGGCACGTGCAGTTCCCAGCCGAGCTCACCCACGTAGGAGATGCGCGAGGCCAGCACGGACAGCCCCGCGATCTCCGCCTCCCGGCAGGTGCCGAAGGGGAAGCCTTCATGGCTCACGTCGTCGCCCGTGACGGCCTGCAGCACCTCACGAGCCCGCGGCCCCCACAGCCCGAGCGTGGCCTGGGCGGAGGTCAGGTCGGCGAGCGCGGCCGTGCCGTCGGCGGGCAGGTGCTCAGCGAACCAGGCCAGGTCGGCCATCCCGGTGGCGCCGCCCGTGACCACCCGGAACCGCTCCGGGCCGAGCCGCATGATGGTCAGGTCGGCCTTGAACCCGCCCCGCTCGTCCAGCAGCGAGGTGTAGACGACCCGGCCGGGAGCCACGTCGAGCTGCGCCACGGCCAGCGTCTGCACCACGTCCAGCGCGGACGGGCCGGTGACGTCGAAGATCGCGAACGCGGACAGGTCGACGAGCCCGCACGCGTCCCGCATGGCCAGGTGCTCGGCGTTGATGACCGGCGACCACCAGCGGGCATCCCACTCGGCGTCCCGGGGCATCAGCCGTCCCGCATAGCGCTCCAGCAGCGGCTCGTTGGACGCGTACCAGTGCGGGCGCTCCCAGCCGGCGGTCTCGAAGAAGACCGCGCCCAGCTCACGCTCCCGGTCGTAGGCCGGGCTGACCCGCACCGGGCGGCCGGACTCCCACTGCTCGGCCGGGTGCACGATCCCGTACATCTTGTTGAAGCCCTCGCGGGCCCGGGCCTGGACGTGGGCCACGGTGCGCTGGGACGGGTAGAACCGGCCGATGTTGGCCTCGTCCACGTCCACGGACGGGACCTGGCCGCTCATCCATTCGGCCACGACGCGGCCGACGCCTGGCCCCTCCTTGATCCAGCTGGCCGCGGCCGACCACAGCCCGTCCACCTCCGGTGCCGGGCCGAGCAGCGGGTGGCCGTCCGGGGTCATGGAGATCAGACCGTTGATCGCGTAACGGATGCCGGCCTTCTCGTCGCCCAGCAGCTCAGGCATCAGGTCCAGCGCCTCGGCCAGCTGCGGGTCGAAGTCGTCCGCGGTGAACGGCAGCTCGGTCGGGGACAGCGCGGATTGCTCGATGGAGGGGATGTCGTCCGGCGTGACGATGATCGGCCGGTGCGCGTAGGAGCCCACCTCCATGTCGCCGCCGTGCTGCCGCTCGTACATGTTGGTGTCCACGTCACGCACGATCGGGTAGGCGATCTCCCCCTGGGTGCCGGCGAACAGCTCGATCGGGCCGACGCTGATCATCTGGTGCACGATCGGGGTGAGCGGGATCCGGGCTCCCGCCATCCGGGCGATTCGCGGGCTCCATACGCCGCAGCAGACCACGCAGATGCTGGTCTCGATGTCCCCCGCGGTGGTCCGCACCGAGGTGATCTTGGGCCGCCCGTTCCGGCCGCGCCCGGAGGTGTCGATGCCGAGCACCTCCGCGCCCGCCACGACCTGCAGGGCGCCGGACCGCTGCGCCTCCTCCCGCATCAGCGTGCCGGCCCGCAGCGAGTCGACCACGCCCACGGTGGGGAAGTGGGCCCCGCCCAGGATCACGGACTCATCCAGGTACGGCACCAGCTTCGCGACCTCGGCGGGCGTGATGACCTGGGCCGGGATGCCCCAGGCCTTGGCCGCGGTGCAGCGCCGCCGCAGCTCGTCCATCCGGGCCTCGGTCCGGGCCACCTCGACGCCGCCGCTCTGGGTGAACACCCCGAGCTCCTGGTACTGCTCGGTGCTGTCCCGGGTGAGCTCCATCATCATCTTCGAGTACTCGATCGGGAAGATGAAGTTGGAGGCGTGCCCGGTCGAGCCGCCCGGGTTGGGCATCGGCCCCTTGTCCACCAGGACCAGGTCCCGCCAGCCGAGCCGGGCCAGATGGCAGGCCAGGCTGTTGCCGACGATCCCGGCGCCCACGATCACCGCGCTCGCCCGGGCCGGTGTGTCATTCATGCCGTTGATTCCTGCCCATCCGTGTCGCGTCCATCCCCCGCTGGCCGCGGGGTTGCCTCGGCCCCGCCACCGGCGACTCTGGCGGCGGGGCCGGGGCACTCAGCTCATGCCGTGCCATGCTGCGCTGTGCCTATTCGACGGGGATCTCCTTGTTGATCAGCCCCAGGTCGATGCCCTGCCGGCGGCGGACCAGCCGGGCGATCACGTAGATCACGATGGCCAGCACGTACATGGCACCCATATAAATGAGTGAGTCGTGACTGTTCACGAAGTAGTTGTCGTTGCTCAGCCACTCGTAGAGGTTGAAGACGAGCAGCGCGATCGTGACGACCCCGGCCACCGGCACGATCGGCACGCCAAGCAGCTTGATCCGGCTGGCCGGCGAGGCCCGCCACAGATCGGGCTTGACGAAGGGCAGCAGCACCACGGCGATGGCGCTGCCCAGGTAGGTGACCGCGATGACCAGGGTGGCGTCCAGCGTGTAGGACCGGAACGTGGTCGAGTAAGCGTAGACCGCGGCCAGCCCAGCCGCCGGGAGCAGCATCAGGATCAGCGACCACACCGGGACCTTGCGCCGCTCGGAGACCTCGGCGGCCCGGTCCGGGAGCACCCGGTCGAACGCGGCCGCGAAGATGACCCGGGTCGAGGACAGGAACAGGGTGCCGACCCAGGCGAAGAACCACAGGCTCAGGACGAGGATCAGGACGACCTGGAATGCCGTGTTGTGCACCAGCCAGCCCGCGAACATGAACGGGTAGGGCCAGATGCCGAACTGCGGCGTGAGGTTGAAGTCCAGCGAGTTGAGGTTCTGGTAGAAGCCCCAGCCCACGGTCTTCACGATTAGCAGCAGGAAGATGACGGTCAAGATGACCGTCGTCCACAAGCCGACGAACATGCCGGTGAATACCCGCCGGAAGTCACTCGCCCCGCGGACCTCCCCGTAGAGGGTGGTCCCCCAGTTCGGCCACAGCAGGAAGAACATGAAGGCCGGCACGAGCAGCATCGTCGGCCCGAGCGGGCCGAACCCGAACGGCGACGTGGTGTACCCGGCCTTGTGCGCTGCGACGTTCGTGGCCGCATAGGCGTTGTGCACGCCGAAGAGCTTCTGGCCTTCGAGGTTGAATGAGCTCACGAAGCTGGCGTGCGAGTTGACCAGGAGCAGCACCACGACCACGGCGAAGCCGATCATGCCGCCGAGGAAGAACCACCTCTGGATCTTCGCGTACCCGGCCATCCCGAGCGAGACCAGCAGGCCGGCCAGGGCGATCGTGATGAGCGTGACGATGAAGATCCCGTTCTTGGTGCCGAACCACGCGGCGCCGCCTGCGGGCCAGGTCCATTTCAGCGTGGCCCAGAGCGGCTGGAACAGCTGGACCGAGAGGATGTTGCCGTAGATGGGCGCCCACAGCCACAGGATGAACCACCAGCCGGTGGCGGCCAGGACAAAGCCGATGCCACCGCCCAGGATCCGGCTCTGCCAGACGTAGTCGCCGCCCGCCCGGGGGATGGTGACCACCAGCCCGGCATAGGCGATGACCAGGAACGAGACCCAGACACCCGAGATCAGGACCGCGGTGATGAACTGACCCTTGGGGAAGGCGGGCCCGGCGAAGGTGAATTCGTAGAGGCCCAGCGTGACGAAGTTGGTCGCCAGGCAGGCGTAGATGATCGAGTCCCGAACAGACCAGCCACGGACCAGCCCGGTGGCTTTGCGAAGGAACAAGGTCGGCGTCTCGCCGCCAATTGCGTCAGTTGCCATGCTGATCTCCCGGTTGGGGGCCTTTTAGGGTAGTGGCGGGGCAAGCTTATTGCTCAGACACTGACAAGCCGGCCGGTTTCAGCCATTTACCAGAATGTACTTAGTGACCTTCCCCTTCTTGGGGTTCAGCTCGAGTACGGCGCCCTGCAGGACGCCATCGCCGTAAACGCTGCCCGGATTGATGGCCAGCGTCCGGCCCATGCGTTTGATGCCGCGGCTTTCGTGGATGTGCCCGTGCACCGACAGCATTGGCTGGTAGCTGTTAATCGCGTCGCGGACGGCGGTCGAGCCCACCGCCTTCATGACTGCCCCGCCATGGGTCGGCCGCAACGTCTCATCCAGCGCAGGTGCCTCATCGAGCCCGGTCCCGTAGGGCGGGGCGTGGAAATTGAAGATGGCCCGTTCCAGGTCAGGAATCTGGCTGACCACCGCGTCGATCTTTTCCTTGAGCTGCTCCTCCGGAGCCTCGCGGAATGTGTTCCACGGAGTCGGGTTGGTCCAGCCCATCGACACCAGGTGGAAGCCGTCGAGGTCGAGGGATTTGGCCTCGCCGAAGGTGACGCTCGGCGAGGCCTCGATGATGTCGTCGATCTCCCAGATGTCGTCGTTGCCGCCGTTCAGAATGCACGGGATATTCCCGCCCCCGAGTTTCCCGTCGGCCATGTCCAGCCAGCGGTCCAGGGAGTGGGTCATCTCGGTACTGAACCGCCGGTCCACCGCGCCCTCTTCGTCGCTCAGGGCCTGCAGCTCATCGGGGCTGACCAGGGCCGGGTAATGCCCGGCGTTGCGGATCTTCTTCTGTACCTCTTCGAGTTCGGCCTTGGTCTCCATGCGGATGGTTTCGCCGCGGACCACGGCCTGCCAGTAGCCGTTGTGCGCGACGACCGGCACCATGATCTTGCCGGTGACGTCGCCGCCCAGGACGACCAGGTCAGCCTTGTAGAAGGCGGCAGCGTTCAGGAACTTCCGCCAGCAGACCTCGGAGCCGTGGATGTCGGTGGCAAAGAAGACCCTCATGCGACACCACGCCTTCCTGGTTCACGGAATGCAAGGTTCACCGGCGCGGTGCGCAACGCCCGTGCGTCCTGTGCAACGTCTAGCACTCTGCCGAAACCGGCGTCAAGCAGGACGATGTGAATTTAGGCCGCATTCCGGGAAGCCGGCTGCTAGTGGTCGACTTCCTCGGGAAGCTCGTACCAGCGGACCCGGTCGCCGACGTTCGCCCGGAGCTTCCACTTGACCCCCTTCGGGGTCGCCTCCGCAACGTCCAGCAACTGCCGCGCCTGCCCGAGCGGGTCGTAGCGCGGCGCAGGCGGGGCCAGCCCGGGGTTCTCGGCCAGCAGCGCGGGCAGCTTGGCCAGGTTCCCGGTCACCGTCCGCCACCAGCCCCAATCCGCGGCGAGGACCTTGGCGAACCGGCCCGTGTCGATCGCCGGCGGGGCGCCCTCACCGACTGGGAGCCCGGCCAGCAGGTGGACGGTGTCCCGCGCATCCTTCTCGTTCAGCTCCACGATCTGCAGCTTGGACAGCAGCACGTCCACGGAGTCGACGGTGAAGGGCAGCCGCCCGAACGACGGCCGGAAGTCCAGCGTGTGGCACATGGTCAGCCGGTCCACCATGACGTCGACAGGCCGGCCGGAGGGGGCGTTGAAGTACATCTGCCGGTCCCCGTTGAGATTGTTGAACCGGCGGTCCGGGACGCAGCCCTGGTCGGCGAGCCAGGTGGCCACCTCCTTGCGGCCCTTGGCCAGGCAGGCGAAGTCCATGTCCTGGCCGCGGCGCAGCCGCGGCGGGAAATCCGGGCAGAGCACCCGGACGGCCAGGCCGCCCAGGAGCTTCAGGCCCAGGCCGGCCTCGGCGGCGGCCTGGGCCAGGCCCAGGGCCTCAGGCAGCGGATCGTGCACGGATCCGACGGTTGGCTCGTGTTCGGGATCGGCCATGCCCGGGCCTGCTCTCGTCCCTCGGGGGCGCACCGCCGGGAAATAACGGGCCGCCCAGCGCAATATCGGTAAAACTCGAGAGCGAGTATGCCACGGGCCACCCGGGACCGCAGTTGACGCAGAACGGGCAGATTGGTCATTCTGGTTGCGTGAGCGAGAGCCTGGTTGCGGCCGGCGCAACCTACCGGTCAGCCGAGC
>JAOPYP010000766.1 GCA_025964635.1 Actinomycetes bacterium
GGCGAGCCGCGCGGGACCCGCTACAAGTGGCTGGCGCTGTCCAACACCACGCTCGGCATGCTGGCCGCGACGACCAATGCGTCGATCGTCATCATCTCGCTGCCCGCCATCTTCCGCGGCATCCACCTCAACCCGCTGACCCCGGGCAACGTGAGCTACCTGCTCTGGATGCTGATGGGATACCTGGTCGTCTCCGCGGTCCTGGTGGTCACGCTCGGCCGGCTCGGCGACATCTACGGCCGGGTGCGCATGTACAACCTGGGCTTCGCGGTGTTCGCGTTCGGCGCGCTGGCCCTGCCGTTCGACCCCATGTCCGGCGCGGGGGGTGCGCTGTGGCTGATCGGCTGGCGGGTGGTGCAGGCCACCGGCGGCGCGATGCTGATGGCCAACTCCCCCGCCATCCTGACCGACGCCTTCCCCGCCGACCAGCGCGGCACCGCGATGGGCATCAATCAGGTGGCGGGGATTTCCGGCACGTTCATCGGGCTGATCCTGGGCGGCATCCTGGCCGCGGTGGACTGGCGGCTGGTGTTCATCGTGTCGGTGCCGATCGGCATCGGCGGGGCGATCTGGTCGTACCTGAGCCTGCAGGAGGCCGGGATCAGGACCAAGGCCCGCATCGACTGGCTGGGGAACGTGACGTTCGCGCTCGGCCTGATCGGGCTGTTGACCGGGATCACCTACGGTATCCAGCCTTACGGCGGGCACGTGATGGGCTGGACCAGCCCGGTGGTGCTGACCGGCCTCATCGGCGGGGTCGCGCTGCTGGTGGCGTTCTGCCTGGTGGAGACGAGGGTGGAATCCCCCATGTTCGATCTGAGGCTGCTGCGGATCCGGGCATTCGCCGCGGGTAACGCCGCCACGCTGCTCGCCTCGATCGCCCGGGGCGGCCTGCAGTTCATGCTGATCATCTGGCTGCAGGGCATCTGGCTCATCCTGCACGGCTACAACTACAAGGACACGCCCCTCTGGTCCGGCATCTACCTGCTCCCGCTCACGTTCGGCTTCATCGTGGCCGGGCCCATCTCGGGCTGGCTGTCGGACCGGCACGGGGCCCGCTGGTTCGCGTCCGGGGGCCTGTTGGTGTCGGCGGCCGCGTTCGCGGGGCTGCTGGTCTTGCCCACCAACTTCCAGTATCTGGCGTTCGGCACGCTCATCTTCGTGTCCGGGGCCGGCATGGGCCTCTTCTCGGCCCCCAACGCGGCCGCCATCATGAACAGCGTCCCCGCCCGCCAGCGCGGCGCCGCCTCCGGCATGCTGGCCACCTTCCAGAACTCCGGGTTCGTGCTGTCCATCGGCATCTTCTTCTCGCTGATGATCGCGGGCCTGTCCAGCACGCTGCCGACCACGCTGACCCGGGGGCTGATGTCCCAGGGCGTGCCCGCCGCCGTGGCTCACGAGATCGGCCAGACCCCGCCGGTGGCCAGCCTGTTCGCCACGTTCCTGGGCTACAACCCGGTGCGCCAGCTGCTCGGCCCGACCGGCGTGCTGGCCCACCTGCCTGCCCGCAACGTGGCCACCCTGACCGGCAAGCAGTTCTTCCCGCACCTGATCTCCGGGCCCTTCCACCATGGGCTGGTCATCGTGTTCAGCATGGCCATCGTCGTGCTGGTCATCGCGGCCGGTGCCTCGCTGCTGCGCGGCGGCCGCTACGTGCACGACGAGCTCGCCATCACGCCGGGGGCAGGCCCGGGCCCGATCGCGGACACCGCCCTCGGCGCATCCCCCGACCTCGCGATCGAGGTGACCGCCGAGGTCGCCGACGAGACCACCCGCCACCCTCACCGCTGACCCACCGACCCCGCCCCCGCGCTCTGCGAACCACCAGCCGATTAGTCATATTGATCATGGATTCCGCCGACTTTTCCCGCGGAACGTGCGCGTGGGTGTCCGGTTTCCGCCCATTCCGGCGCACGATGCGCGGGAAAAGTCGCTGCGGGGCCGACGTTCCCGGGCGACTCACTGGCGAGAGGGCGCCGGTCCGAAATATAGTTAGCTCTGTGAACGACATGGTGGCTGCGGGAGGGCCTGCGGGCGGGGCGTCGCGGGCGGAGGCGGCGGAGCTGCTGGCCACGATCAGCGCGGTGCGGCGGACCACCCGCCGCGCGGTCCGGCATGCCTGGGCCACCAAGCCGCTGCCGACCGCGCAGAGCGAGCTGCTCCGGCTGATCGCCTCCCGGCCCGGTATCTGCGTCGCCGACGCCGCGCACGAGCTGCGGCTCGCCCCGAACACGGTGAGCACCCTGGTCGGCCGCCTGGCCGAACAGGACCTGCTGCACCGCGAGCGGTCGCTGCCGGACAGCCGCTCCGTCCGGCTCACGATCACGGACAAGGCCCGCCGGCGGCTCGAGGAATGGCGCGACCTGCGGGCCGAGCTGGCCAGCGAGGTGCTCGCCGAGATGACCGAGGACGACCGGCGCGCGCTGGCCGGCGCGATCCCGGCCCTGATCCGGCTGGCCGAGAGGATGGAGCAGCGATGAGCCTGGAACCCGGCGCGGCGGTTACCGGCCAGCCCGCGGGAGGCGCGGGCGTCACCGCTCAGCCCACGGTCACCGGCCAGCCGCCTCCTGCCGGGACCGGCCTGGCCGTGGCCGAGCCCGCGGTGAGCTGCGCCGGCGTCACCTACCGGTTCGGCGACCACGTCGCGGTGAACCTGGTGGACCTGACCATTCAGCCCGGCGAGACCTTCGGCCTGCTCGGCCCCAACGGGGCCGGCAAGACGACCACCATCCGCATGCTGGTCACCCTGCTCAAGCCGATGGCCGGGCGGATCAGCGTGTTCGGCGCGAACACCGCCACGCAGCCCATGCGGGTCCGCCGGATGATCGGCTACGTCCCGCAACTCCTGTCCGCCGACGGGTCGCTGACCGGCCGGGAGAACGTGGAACTGTTCGCCCGGCTGTTCGACGTGCCGCGCGGCGGGCGCGCCCAGCGGGTAGAGGAGGCGCTGGCCGCGATGGGCCTGACCGAACCCGCGGGGCGCCTCGTCAAGACCTACTCCGGCGGGATGGTGCGGCGGCTGGAACTCGCACAGGCCCTGGTCAACGCGCCGCGGCTGCTGGTGCTGGACGAGCCGACCGTCGGCCTGGACCCGATAGCCCGCTCCGACGTGTGGGAGCACATCACCCGGCTCCGCGAGCGGGCCGGGATGACGGTGCTGATGACCACGCATCACATGGAAGAGGCCGACCTGTATTGCGACCGCGTCTCGCTCATGCACAGCGGCCGGGTGCAGGCCACCGACAGCCCGGCGAACCTGAAGGCCCTGCTCGGCCCGGTTGCCTCGCTCGACGACGTGTTCCGCCACTTCACCGGCGGGACGCTGGATGGTGACACCGCGAAAGGAGGCATCCGTGACGTCCGTCGCGCCCGGCGCACCGCCCGCCGTCTCGGCTGATCAGGGGTGGGCGCCCGGCAGCGGCCGGGTCGGCCTGCGCCAGCTGCTCAGCCGGATGCTCACGCTGTGCTGGGTGGAGCTGCGCAAGCTGCGGCACGACCGCACCGAGCTCTACACCCGGGCCATCCAGCCAGCGCTGTGGCTGCTCATCTTCGGTGAGACGTTCACCAGGATCCATGCCATTCAGACCCCGAACGGGATCCCTTACCTCGCCTATCTCGCACCGGGGATCCTCGCGCAGTCAGCGCTGTTCGTGGCCATCTTCTACGGCATCCAGATCATCTGGGAACGGGACGCGGGAGTGCTGGCCAAGCTCATGGTCACGCCCACCCCGCGCTCGGCGCTGATCACCGGTAAGGCCTTCGCCGCCGGGCTCCGGTCGCTCGTCCAGGGCGTGGTAATCGTCGTGCTCGCCGCCATCCTCGGCGTGGCAATGACCGGCAACCCGCTGAAGCTGCTGGCCGCCGCCTGCGTGGTGGTGCTGGGCTCGGCGTTCTTCTCCTGCCTGTCCATGTCGATCGCGGGCGTGGCCCTGAGCCGGGACCGGCTGATGGGCATCGGTCAGGCGATCACCATGCCGCTGTTCTTCAGCTCCAACGCGCTGTACCCGACCCGGCTGATGCCAGGCTGGCTGCAGGCGATCAGCAAGGTCAACCCGCTGTCCTACGAGGTGGACGCGCTGCGCGGGCTGCTCATCGGGGTCCCGACCAACCTCGGGCTGGACGTGAGCGTGCTGGTCGCCGCGGCCGTCGCGGGCGTGGTCGTGGCCTCGGCCCTGCTGCCCCGCCTGGCGAAGTGAGTGCGCCGGGCGGGCGGCCCGGCCCGCCTAATCCGCACCCGGTATCCCGGTTTGACGGTTACCGGATGCTTTCACTTGAATAAGGAATATTTGAATTCCATTACCGTCAAAATAGGGGTTAGCCAGAGCGGTTGTTTGGCGCCTATCATGAAGCCTTTTAAACTGGAATGACGTCTGCTTTACCGTGATGTGGTTGACAGGCTTATTCGGATTGTCCATAGTGGTCAGCGGATTCTCGCACCGCCGGAGACGGCAAACCGGGAATCTGCAACATGTCCGCAACCGATCGGGGGGAATTCAGAATGCTGACGACACTTCTGGCAGGCCTGGGGACCGCACTGTCCGACGTCCTCGGCACGGTAGGCGCCCTGCTGGGCGGCCTGCTGTAACAGCAGAACGCGTGACGGTGGGCCTGCTCGCCCGGGAGGCGACCAGGCCCACCGTTGGCGTAATCGTTTCTTCGGCGCTGCTCCCCGCCCGGCCAAGCAGCTCCCCGCTCCCCGCCCGGATTAGTCGGGGGGCTCGGCTACCGGGCCCTCGTGCGGCTCCGCCGTCCGGCCCAGCACGGCACGCAGCAGCATCTCCGCCGCGTCGGCCGCAATGCGCGCCGTGACCACGTTGGTGTGGGCACGGTCGAGGTTGCCGAGCGCAATGCAGTCGAACGCCACCTGGGCGTCGTGCACGGCCAGCTCGAGCTGACGGGAAGCCTCGTCCAGGCTGATCGCCTGCTCGTCGCCGGTCGGGACCCTCATCTCCTGCTCGTCACTGCCTGGGATACTCACGGCCCTCTCCCTCCTGGCCCGGACCCGCTCCATTGGCTGGCGAGGCGGGGCGCGCCGGGGGCGTGTCCCCTCCGAGCCAGCGATCCCGGGGTTCCGGGGGTTTGTCCCCCGGGCTAGCACCGCCGGGATGGGACACCTTTACCCGGGGGAAAGGCGGCCATGCAGCCCAGCGGGGCCTGGTCAGGTACGCGTGCCCGGCGCCGCGGCATGCTGATGCGGATCTACGATGAAATGACACCGCAGCCACCAGGAGGACGAGCCCCCGATGCCCGAGTTCGCGTACACCGACCTGCTTCCCCTGGGCCCCGACGCCACCGAGTACCGCCTGCTGACCGCGGACGGGATCACCCGGCGCCAGGCCTTCGGCCGGGACTTCCTCGAGGTGGACCCGGAGGTCCTGACCCTGGTCGCCCGCGAGGGCATGCGCGACATCGCCCACCTGCTCCGGCCAGGGCACCTGCGCCAGCTGCGGGCCATCCTCGATGATCCCGAATCCAGCCGCAACGATCGTTTCGTGGCTCTGGACCTGCTGAAGAACGCGGGGATCGCGGCCGGCGGGGTGCTGCCCATGTGCCAGGACACCGGGACCGCCATCGTGATGGGCAAGCGGGGCGGCCAGGTCCTCACCGACGGGCAGGATGAGGAGCATCTCAGCCGCGGCATCTACGAGGCCTACAACCAGCTGAACCTGCGCTACTCGCAGCTGGCCCCGCTGTCGATGTTCGAGGAGCGGAACACCGGCACCAACCTGCCGGCCCAGGTCGAGATCTACGCCACCCCGGGGCAGGAGTACAAGTTCCTGCTCATGGCCAAGGGCGGCGGATCGGCCAACAAGTCCTTCCTCTACCAGCAGACCAAGGCGGTGCTGAACCCGGCCGGCCTGCACACCTTCCTGGAGGAGAAGATCCGCTCCCTGGGCACCGCCGCGTGCCCGCCGTACCATCTGGCCATCGTGGTCGGCGGCACCAGCGCCGAGTACGCGCTGAAGACCGCCAAGTACGCCTCCGCGCGCTATCTGGACACCCTCCCAGGCAGCGGGACACCGGCAGGTCATGGCTTCCGTGACCGCGAGCTCGAAGCCGAGGTCCTCGGGATTACCCGGAGGATCGGCATCGGGGCGCAGTTCGGCGGCAAGTACTTCTGCCATGACGTGCGGGTGATCCGGCTGCCCCGGCACGGGGCGTCCTGCCCGGTGGCCATCGCGGTCTCGTGTTCCGCGGACCGGCAGGCGCTGGCCAAGATCACGCCGGAGGGCGTGTACCTGGAGCGGCTGGAAACCGACCCGGCCCGCTACCTGCCCGAGACGACCGAGGACGAACTCGGTGACGACGTGGTGCGGATCGACCTGGACCGGCCGATGAGTGAGATCCGCGCGGAACTGACCAAGTACCCGGTGGCGACCCGGCTCTCCCTCACCGGGTCGCTGGTCGTGGCGCGGGACATCGCGCACGCGAAGATCGCCGAGCGGCTGGCCGCCGGCGACCCCATGCCGCGGTACCTGGCCGACCACCCCGTGTACTACGCCGGGCCGGCCAAGACGCCGGAGGGTTACGCGTCCGGGTCGTTCGGCCCGACCACGGCCGGGCGGATGGATTCCTACGTCAGCCAGTTCCAGGCGGCGGGCGGCTCGCTGGTCATGCTGGCCAAGGGAAACCGCTCACCGGCCGTGACCGCGGCCTGCCGCGAGCACGGCGGGTTCTACCTGGGTTCCATCGGGGGCGCCGCGGCCAAGCTGGCCCAGGAGTGCATCACCAAGGTCGAGGTCCTCGAGTACCCGGAATTCGGCATGGAGGCGGTCTGGCGCATCGAGGTCCGCGACTTCCCGGCGTTCATCATCGTGGACGACAAGGGGAACGACTTCTTCGCCGAGGAGCCGCAGCCGCCGCTGCTCACCATCGGCAGCCGGTAGCGGCCCCGGACGGCCGCCCCCAGACGGCCGCCCGCCGGGCCAGCCCTCCGCGGGCAGGACGGGCGGGGAACCATTGGGTGACGGCCCGGTGACCGGCAGGAATCCCGGCCCGACACACGTGTTATTCTCACCCGCTTCACAGGAATCCCGGCGGATCGCGCGTGTATCGTCCCTTGTCATGCACGTTGCGGCCAGCACGGGGCGGATGGTCGCGGGACGCTACCTCCTGCAGAACACCATCGGCCGCGGGGCCATGGGGACCGTCTGGCGAGCCCGGGATACCGTCCTGGCCCGTGACGTCGCGGTCAAAGAGGTCCGGCTCCGCGGGCCGGTGAACGGGTCCTCGGTGATGACCGAGGAAACCCGGGTGCTCTACCAGCGCACCCTGCGCGAGGCCCGTACCGCGGCCCGGCTGAACCACCCCGCGGTGGTGACCATCTTCGACGTGGTCGAGGCGGACGGCAGCCCGTGGATCGTGATGGAACTGGTCGAGGCGCGGTCCCTGGACCAGGTGCTCACCGAGGAGGGGCCGCTTCCCCCGCATCAGGCCGCCGACCTCGGCATGCGGGTTCTGGGCGCGCTCGCCTGCGCGCACGCGGCGGGCATTCTGCATCGCGATGTCAAACCGAGCAACGTCCTCCTCGGGCCCGGCGGGCGGGCCGTGCTGACCGACTTCGGCATCGCCACCCTCGAAGGCGACAGCGGCCTCACCCAGGCCGGGATGGTGATGGGCACCCCGGGCTTCACCGCGCCGGAACGGATCCGGGGCGATCCGGCCAGCCCGGCCTCTGATCTGTGGTCGCTCGGGGCGACCCTGTACGCCGCGGTGGAAGGGCGCGGGCCCTTCGACGACCGGGGCAATTCCATCGCCATCCTGGCGGCCATCGCCAACGAGGAAGCGCCGCGGACCCGGTCGGCTGGCCCGCTGCGCCCGGTCATCGAGGCCCTGCTGCACCGGAACCCGCAGGCCCGCCCGGATGCCGCCGCCGTGGGCCGGCTGCTGGCCGCCGCCGGGACCGGCACCGCCAGCGCGGCC
>JAOPYP010000804.1 GCA_025964635.1 Actinomycetes bacterium
GATGGAAAAGCGACACCTGGACCGCCGGCTATGGCAGATGCAGGCCGAGGGGACCAGGTTCCGCTGCGGCGTCACGGCGGGCCGGGACATCACGGCCGCGCAGCTGCGCGGCGAGTTCGACGCGATCGTGCTGGCCGGCGGGGCCACCGTGGCCCGCGGGCTGCCCGTCCCCGGCGCCGGCCTGCCCGGGGTGCACCAGGCCATGGAGTTCCTGCCGCTGGCCAACCGCGCGGTCGTCGCGTCGCAGGCCCGGACCGGCGGCGGTCCCGTGCCCGAGCCGCCGATCAGCGCCCGGGGCAAGAACGTGGTGATCATCGGCGGCGGCGACACCGGGGCCGACTGCCTCGGCACCGCGCACCGGCAGGGCGCCGCCTCGGTCACCCAGCTGGAGATCCTGCCCCGGCCGACGGAGCTCCGCCCCGACAACCAGCCCTGGCCCACCTACCCGATGACCTACCGGGTGTCGAGCGCGCACGAGGAGGGCGGGGAGCGGGTCTACGCCGTCTCCACGCAGGAGTTCGTGGCCGACGACGCCGGCCGGGTGCACGGACTGCGCCTCGTCGAGGTGGAGATGGCCGGCGGCAGGTTCAGCCCGGTCGAGGGGACCGAGCGTGAACTGCCCTGCGAGCTGGTGCTGCTGGCCATGGGCTTCACCGGGGCGGAGCGGCCGGGGCTGCTGACCGACCTCGGCGTCGAGTTCGACGCGCGCGGCAACGTGGCCCGGGACGGTGCGTACGCCACCTCGGTCCCCGGGGTGTTCGCAGCCGGGGACATGGGCCGCGGCCAGTCGCTGATCGTCTGGGCCATCGCCGAGGGCCGGTCGGCCGCGGCGGCCGTGGACACGTACCTGGAAGGCGACAGCCTGCTGCCCGCCCCCATCCCTCCCACCGCCCGTTCTCTCGCCTGACCGCTGCCATGACGACGGCTTCGGCCCACGATCCGTGCGCCGCTGGCCTGGCGGTCCCGGCTGGGTGCGGAAAGCGCGGTCCGGGATGAGCCCGGCGTGGTCGCGGCAACAGATCGGGACCGTCCCCGGTGGCGCCCGTGTTGCTGTCCCGTGACGTCGGATGACTGTTGGGTGAATCTTCCGTTCCGGGTCTCGGCGGGCCAGGGCGTCGCGCCTAGAGTGGTATAGACCAATTCGGGTGCCCTCGTCTGGAAGGCGTTACGCATGAGCTGCCGAGCGAAGATCGTCTGCACCCTGGGGCCGGCATCCTCGAGCCCGGAGCGCCTCGCGGAGCTCGTCGCGGCCGGGATCGATGTGGCCCGGCTGAACATGAGCCACGGCACCCGGGCCGCCCACCTGGCCGCCTACGAGTGTGTCCGGGCGGCGTCCGACGCGGCCGGGCACAGCGTCGGCGTGCTCGTCGACCTGCAGGGCCCGAAGATCCGGCTGGGCACGTTCGCGGCCGGGCCGGTCCGCCTGCTGGCCGGCCAGGATTTCACCATCACCGTGCACGAGGTGCCGGGGGACCAGCACGAAGTAGGCACCACCTACGCGGGTCTCGCCGGCGACGTGCACGCCGGGGACCGGGTGCTGGTGGACGACGGCCGGGTCGTCCTGGAGGTGCTCGCCGTGGCGGACGGCCGGGTCCGCACCCGGGTCGTCGTGGGCGGCGTGGTCTCCGACCACAAGGGCCTCAACCTGCCCGGCGTCAAGGTCAGCGTGCCCGCCCTGACCGCCAAGGACCAGTCGGACCTGCGCTGGGCGCTCGGGCTGCGAGCCGACATGATCGCGCTGTCCTTCGTGCAGGGTCCCGAGGACGCCGCCCCGGCGCGGCGCATCATGGACGAGGCCGGGGTCCGGCTCCCGCTGATCGCGAAGATCGAGAAACCCCAGGCCATCGAGTCGCTGTCCGAGGTGATCGAGGCCTTTGACGGCGTCATGGTGGCGCGGGGCGATCTCGGTGTGGAACTTCCGCTGGAGCAGGTGCCGATGGCCCAGAAGCGGATCGTCGAGCAGGCCCGGGCCCGGGCCAAGCCGGTGATCGTGGCGACCCAGATGCTGGAGTCGATGATTTCCGCGCCGCGGCCGACCCGCGCCGAGGCGTCCGACGTGGCTAACGCCGTGCTGGACGGCGCGGACGCGCTGATGCTGTCGGCGGAGACGAGTGTCGGTGAGTACCCGGTCCAGGCGGTGGCGACGATGGGCCGGATCATCAGCGAGGCGGAGCGGGAATCCGTGGCCGCCCTGGCGCTGGCCGAGGAACCGGCCAGCATCGGCGGGGCCATCGCCCGCGCCGCGGCCGAGGTCGGCACGGCCGTCGGGGCCAAGGCCCTGGTCGCCTTCACGATCACGGGCGAGACCGCCCGGCGGCTGGCCCGGTACCGGTCGCCGATTCCGCTGCTGGCGTTCACCCCCCAGCCGAGCACCCGCAGCCAGCTCGCGCTGAGCTGGGGCGTGGAGACGTTCATCGTGCCGCCCGCCCGGCACACCGACGCCATGGTGCGCCAGGTCGAGGAGGCGCTGCTGCAGATCGGGCGATGTGACAAAGGCGACAAGGTGGTGATCGTCGCAGGCAGCCCGCCGGGTACCCCGGGCCGGACCAACGCGCTGCGGGTGCACCGCATCGGTGACGCCGCGGCCCTGGGGGCTGGGCTCGGATGAAGGGAACGATGCAGGTGACCTGGGGTGCCCCGGGTGGGATTCGAACCCACACTGCATGGTTTTTGAGACCATGGACTCTGCCTGTTGGTCTACCGGGGCGCCGCCGCCAGACGGTGCACGGCTGGCTCGGCCGAACGTCAATCTACCTGGTACCGGTACGATCATGAGCGTGAGTCAGACTCCATTGCGCGTTTTGATCGCCGAAGACGAGGCGTTGATCCGGCTTGACCTCAAGGAGATGCTTGAGGAAGAGGGCTACTCGGTGGTCGGTGAAGCCGCCGATGGCCAGCAGGCCGTCGATCTCGCCGTCGATCTCCGGCCGGACCTGGTGATCCTCGACGTGAAGATGCCGGTCCTGGATGGGATATCAGCCGCCGAGCGGGTGGCCGCCGATCAGATCGCGCCCGTGGTCATCCTCACCGCGTTCTCCCAGCGCGAGCTCGTCGAGCGGGCCCGGGACGCCGGGGCCATGGCGTACCTCGTGAAGCCGTTCACCAAGGCGGACCTCGTTCCCGCGATCGAGATCGCGGTCAGCCGTTTCCAGGAGGTCGCGGCGCTGGCGGGCGAGGTCGGCACGCTCAAGGAGCGGCTGGAGGTGCGCAAGCTCCTCGACCGGGCCAAGGGCAAGCTGCAGACCGAGCAGGGGATGTCCGAGCCGGACGCCTTCCGCTGGATCCAGAAGACCTCCATGGACCAGCGCGTGGCCATGCGGGCCGTGGCGGAGCGGGTGCTCGAGGGGAATATGACCCCGGGCGGTACCGCGAGCAACGGCGCGGCGGACGGTGCCGGCACGGCGGGGACCGCCGACGCCAAGCCTGATTCCGGGGCCTGATTCCGGGGGCCCGATTCAGGTCGTGATTCTGGGGGTCCGATTCCGGGGTCCGATTCGGGGTCGTGATTCTGTGGGTCCGATTCGGGGTCGTGATTCCGGAGCCTGAGCCGGTCCAGTGCGGCGGAACGTGGCCCGCACCGTGCTGCGGGCTGAACAATTCAGGCGCTGACCTGCACCGCGGGCTGAAATCGGGCTGCCCTGCGGCGATCGCCGCGGATGCTGGGCCGTTTCCCCGGGATCGAGCCCGGGGAACTTTTGGTGCCGTGTCGGCCTTCCCCGGGCCGACACGTTCTCTACTCAGCTCCCCGGGCTCTGCCCCCACGGTAGCGAGGAGTCCCCACGCCGCGCAAAGGGGCGGACATTCCCTGGCCGGTTTGTGATAAACGTCCGGTTACGGGCGGTTTCCCGGCCGGTACAGAGACTGACCTGGTCATTCCCGGGCCGCCGCGACATCACCCGGATCGTGGCCACCCGGCGGGACCTGCTCGCGGAGCAGGCAGGTCAGCCGGGCCGAGCAGACCCGGCGGCCCCGGTCGTCGCTGATCGCGATCTCGTAGGTGGCGGTCGTCCGCCCGCCATGGACCTGGGTGGCGACCCCGGTGACCACGCCCTCCGCTACCGCGCGGTGGTGCGTGGCGCTGATCTCGATCCCGACCGCGAACCGCCCCGGGCCGGCCTGCAAGGCCGCGCCCACCGAGCCCAGGCTCTCGGCCAGCACGCAGGAGGCACCCCCGTGCAGCAGGCCGTAGGGCTGGATGTTGCCGGCCACGGGCATGGTGCCGACGACCCGTTCCGCGCTGGCCGCGGTCACGGTGATGCCCATCCGGCTGGGCAGGGTGCCCTCGCTGAGCCGGGCGAGGCCCTCGATCATCCGCGCCGCCGCGCCGTCCTGGCCGGTCTGCGCCGCGCTGTCCTGGCCCGCCGCGCGGGCCCCGCCATCCTGGCCGGCCCGCGGTGCGGCGTCCCGGTCGGCCCGCGCCTCGCCGTCTCGGTCCACGCACGCCTCCGGAGTAGCGACCCGGCGCCTGGCGCGCCGTAGGGGAAGCCTAGGCCGGCCCCGCCAGCCCCGTCCGCACCGAGGTCACCGCCCCGCGAGCCCGCGCCCGGGCGGGACCG
>JAOPYP010000836.1 GCA_025964635.1 Actinomycetes bacterium
CCCGGCCGGTCACGGCTGGACCCAGGACTGGTTGGCCGCGCCCGTGCAGCTCCAGATCTGCACCTGGGTCCCGGGGGTGGTGGAGAACCCGGTGTCGTCCAGGCACTTGCCCGACTGCGGGTTGAGCAGCGCGCCGCCGGACTGCGGCTGCCACACCTGGGCGCTGGTCCCGTTGCAGGTGTACAGGTCGACCGGGGACCCGTTGCCGGTCGCGCCGCCGGTCACGTCCAGGCACTTGCCGTCGGCGTGGATGGTCCCGTTGGATTCCTCGGTCCACTGCTGGCCGTTGGTGCCGTTGCAGGTGTAGACCTCGACCTTCGTGCCGTTGGTGTTGTTGTCGCCGGCCAGGTCCAGGCACAAGCCCTGGTAGCCCACCAGCGGGGTGGTCGCCACACCCGACCCGGCCGGGGTGACGGTCCAGGTGAACGACGTGGTGGCGGAGGCGCCGGTCCCGTCGCGGGCGGTGACGGTGACCGTGGACGTGCCCGCCGTACCTGGCGTGCCGGTGATGGTGCCGCTGCTGGAGATCGACGTCCCGGCGGGCAGCCCGGACGCCGTGAACGTGGGCGACTGGCCGCTGGCGGAGTCGGCCGCGGAGACCTTCACCGACACCGCGGTGCCGGCGGTGCCCTCCTGCGGGCCCGGGCTGGTGATGGTGACCGGCTGGCCGAGCTGCCCCGAGGTGACCGCGAGCGTGCCGGTCAGCGGCAGGTTCGCGGTCGAGTCGCCGACCGCGATGCCGTAGTTCCCGGTCGCGGCGGCGAAGGCGCTGGCGCTGGAGTTCCAGTACGACAGGTTGCGCTGGGTCAGCGGGAACGAGACCGCCTGGCTGGCCCCAGGCTGGAGGTTCACCCGGGCGAATCCCTCCAGCTGCCGGGGCGGCTCGCCCGCCGCGGACGGGTCGCTCACGTACAGCTGCGCCACGTCGGCGCCGGCCCGGGAGCCGGTGTTGGTCACGGTGGCACTGACCGTGGCCGAGCCACCCGCCGGCAGCGCGGTGATCTTCAGGTTGCTGAACGAGAAGCTCGTGTAGGACAGCCCGTAGCCGAACGGGAACAGCGGCGTGAGTCCCCTCGTGTTGTACCAGCGGTAGCCGACGTCAATGCCCTCTGAGTACTGCACCGTCCCGCCGGTGCCGGGCCACTGCGCGGTCGTGCTGGCGGGCACCTGGGACAGGGACGCCGGGAAGGTCACGGTCAGGTGCCCGGACGGGTTGGCCTGGCCGAACAGCAGTGCCGCGATGGCCGTGCCGTCCTGCTGGCCCGGGTACCACGCCTCGAACACCCCGGCCACCGAGGACAGCCACGGCATGGTCACGGCGGAGCCGGTGTTCAGCACCACGATCGTGTGCGGGTTCGCCGCCGCCACCGCGGAGATCAGCGAGTTGTTCGCGCTGGACAAGTCGATGCTGCTCAGGTCGCTGCCCTCGGACTCGTTGCGGCTGGCGAACACGACCGCGACGCTGGAGGAGGCGGCCAGCGCGGCCGCGGAACTGGCCGAGGAGCCGTCGTTGTAGCTGACCGTGACCCCGCTCGGAGCGGCCGCGGTGATGCCCTGCAGCGGGGTCACCGTCCCGCTGGACGACACGCCCGCGCTGCCGCCGCCCGCGGTCAGCGCGCCGGACGAGGCGTCCGAGCCGATGACCGCGATCGACTTGTCCGACGGCGTCAGCGGCAGCACCCCGCCGCTGTTCTTCAGCAGCACGGTGCCCTCCTCGGCCAGTTGCAGCGCGTCGGCGATGTGCGCGGGGCTGGTCGCGGTCTGGGCCGGTGACCCGGCGGGCGGCTCGTCGAACAGGCCGTACCCGAACATCTCGGTGAGCACCGGGGTGACCATGGAGTTCAGGGTCGCGGTGGACACCGCCCCGGACGAGACCGCGCTCTGCAGCGCGCTGCCGAATTGGCCCTCGGTGCCCGGCATGTCCTGGTCCAGGCCGGCGTTGGCCGACGCGGCGGTGGCGTGCGTGGCGTACCAGTCGGAGGTCACGAACCCGCCGAAGCCGAACTGCTGGCGCAGCACGGTGGACAGCAGGTAGGGGTTCTGGCAGGCGTAGGTGCCGTTCACGGTGCTGTAGGAGCACATCACCGAGGAGGCCGCGCCCTGCTGGGTGGAGTCCTGGAACGCGGGCAGGTAGATCTCCTGCTCGGCCCGGGTGCTGATCACCGCGTTGTCGGCCGGCGTGTTCCGGTTGGTCTCCTGGTTGTACACGGCGAGGTGCTTGACCTGGGCCATCACGCCGGTGGACTGCACCCCCTGGATGTTGGCCGCGCCGAGCGTCCCGTTCAGGTACGGGTCCTCACCGATGGACTCGAACGCCCGGCCCCAGCGCGGGTCACGGACGATGTTGATGGTCGGCCCCAGGTCCACGCTGCTGCCCTTAGCCGCCTGCTCGGCCCCGATGACCTGGCCGTACAGCCGCTCGGCCGAGATGTCCCAGGTCGCCGCGACGTCGACGGGAGCGGGCAGCTGCGTGACGTTGGCCATCCCGTCGCCGACCCCGGCCGGCCCGTCTTCCAGGTTCATGGCCGGAATGCACAGCGACCCGATGGCCGGGGTGAACCCGACGTAGCTGGACCCGCTGGCCCCGGTGAGCACGGTGACCTTCTGGGCCACGGTCATCCTGGCCAGCAGCTGGCTGACCCGCTGGGAGATGGGCGCGCTGGAGCCGACCCAGGGGCAGGCCGCATTCGCGGCCGGCGCGGCCGGCGCGGCGCTGGCCGGCTGGACGGCGCCGGCCAGGGACGCGGCGACGGTCAGGCCAGCCAGGGACGCGGCGGCGGTGATCAGGGTCAGGGACCGGGCCGGGCGGCGCGGCCGGGATCTCCCGCGGGACAGGTGCATGGTGCCTCCGGGGCAATGGGTTCCCGCACAACATAGATTTGGCGGAAACGGCCGGCCAGAACCTGACCCGGAAATAATTCCGAAATAAAGTGTCAAAGTTTCCGTAACGTCCATGTCAACGAGGCTGAGCCATTGACGCGGTGTTTACCGGATGGTAGGTAAGCGCGCGGCGGTGGCCGGGGCGGCGCAGTCACGATGGCCGCGCCCGGCCTCGGTGCGTGTCCCGGGCCGTGAGCCCGGCCGCCGTGGACGGGGGCACGCGGCCAGGCCGGTGACCGTCCCGGCCATGATCGCGGCCGGGCCTGGCCCGGCCGCGGTGACTAATCGGGCCACCTCATGGCCCGGCTCGCCCTAAACTCGGCGGTGGGTAGCCAGGGCCGGAGGCGAGCGGTGCAGGAATTCGACGAGATCCGTAAGCGGCTGGAGGGTCTCGAGGCTCAGGTGACCGCGCTGGCCGAGGTGCAGGGTGAGGGCCGCCGGGCCGCCGACCTGTTCGCGATGGTGGACCGGGACGTGGCCGACCTGAACAGCGCGTTCGGGATGCAGCGCCAGCTGCTCCAGGCGCTCCGCGACGACCAGGTCGGGCAGGGGCACAGCCTGTCGGAGCAGGGCCAGGCCCTGGACGGGATCATCGTGACGCTGCGGATGATTCACGACACGCAGCTCAAGCAGGGCCGCCACCTGGCCGAGCAGGGCCGCGTCCTGGCCCGGATCGATCCCGCGGACTGACCGCGGGCCCAGACCAGGTCCATGACCCGGTCCGGGCCTGCGGCGTCCACGCTGCCGGTGAGTTACCGGCGGGGCGAAGGCTCTTTGAGTGTGGCCACGAAGCCGGCCCACGCGGCCCGGCTGAAGATGAGCGGGCCGGCCTGCTTCGACTTGGAGTCGCGCACCACGACTACTCCCGGCAGGTTACGGGCGACTTCGACGCACTGGCCGCCATTGCCGCCGCTATAGCTGCTCTTATACCAATTGGCACGGGACAGGTCGATGCCTGAGGGGGTCATCCCGCACCTCCTTCGTGTGGTCTAGATTCTGCTTACTAGATTCTCTGCTTACTAGGCTTACTAGTTCTCGATGATGATTAGCTGAATCCCTTGGCCACCTGCGCAATCAGGTCGATGGATTGGCCCGTGCCCAGTGCTTCGGCACGGAGGTGATTGAACACCACTGTATAGCGCCGGACCTCGTCCTCATTCTCCAGGAAAAGACTGCCGCTAAGGTGCTCCAGGTAGACGACCGCGGGGTCCGCGGCCTGGGGAAATTCCAGAATAGTGAACGGGCTGATCGGCTGCACCTGGGCGGCCGCGCCGAATGGCAGGACCTGCAGCGTCACGTTCGGCTCCCCGGCCACGTCGATGAGCCGGGCCAGCTGGGTGCGCATCACGCCGGGCCCGCCGACCTGGGCCCGCAGCACATTCTCGCTCAGCACCACCCACAGGTCGGGTGGTTCCGGCTGGTCCAGAGTGGCCTGGCGGTCCATCCGCAACGCCACCTGCCGGTCGATGTCCTCGGCCGGGCCGGCGGTCGGCGCGGTGCGCAGCACGGCCCGCGCGTATTCCTTGGTCTGCAGCAGGCCGGGCACCACCATGCACTGGAAGTCGCGCAGCGCCGCGGCCTCGGATTCGAGGCCGATGTAAGGCTCGAACCAGGTGGGCAGCACGCGGCCGTACGTGTGCCACCAGCCCTTGCGGCGCGCTTCGCGGGCCAGCTGGACGAGCGCCTCCGCTTCCTCCCCGAGCACGCCGTAGATCTCCAGCAGTTCCCGGACATCTCCCGGGCGCACGCTGATCCGGCCGGTCTCCATCCGGCTGATCCGGGTCCCCGAGCAGTCGAGCCGCTGCCCGACGTCTTCGCAGGTTAAGCGGGCTTGCTCACGCAGGCGCCGGAGCTCGATGCCAAGACGCTTGCGGCGGACCGTGGGACTGGGACTGGCGGCCATGATGGTGTGCCTCCCGGTCTGCGCTGTGGTGCGGGCGCGCTCCGCACGATACAATAGGAATCGCATAATACGGTTAGGCATCTTGCACAACGGCGTTGCTTGATGCATGCTGGGGCACAATGCTGTGACGCATGATACGCGCCCGCATTCGCAGGGTGACCGGTACTTAACTGCTGAGGTATCCGACTCCGGCGAGGTGATCCGCGAGATGCCCCGGACCGGTACCGGCCCATTCCCTGCGCAACGCTCCGCCTTCCCCGTTCCCGGCGGCCGGTACGGACTCCTGGCCCGGGACACCCAGTTCAGCGCGGCCCCCTACGGCGGGTCCTACGGCCCGGCCGCCTCGTCCGGCCAGTACGGCCTGGCCATCCCCGGTGGTTATTACGGCCCGGTCGCCGCGGCCCACGAGGATCCCGTCCGCCCCGGGCAGTGGCCGCTCCAGACCCGCCTGGAGCTGGGCGCGCTGGCCGGCGCCGTGCCGTGCGCCCGGATGCACGCCCGGCTGGTCCTGACTGAGTGGGGGCAGGCCGCGCTGAGCGATAGCGTGGAGCTGATCGTCTCGGAGTTGATGACCAACGCGCTGCGGGCCTGCAGCGACCCGGTGGCGGGCGGCCCGGGCTACGGCGCCGACGGCCGGCAGCAGCCGCTGGGGCTGCGGCTCGCGTCCGACCAGCAGCAGGTGCTGGTGGAAGTCTGGGACGGCGCGACGGCCCCGCCGGCGCCCGGCCAGGTCAGCCACGATGGTGAGACCGGGCGCGGCCTTTTAATGGTGGAGGCGGTCAGCAGCCGCTGGGGGTACTACTACCCGGCCAGCCAGCCGCGGGGCACCGCGCCGGACGCGCGGGCCGCCAAGGTCGTCTGGGCCCTGATCCAGCCCGGGGCCTAATCCGCGCCCCGGGTATCAATGGCCCGGGCATCAACGGCCGGGCCTTGATCGAGCCCCGGGCGTCAACGGCCGGGGATCCGTTCCCGCACGGCCAGTACCGCGTTCCAGCGGGCTGCCCCGGCCAGGTCCCGGGCCCGCTCCGCGAGCGTGTAGCCGGGCCGGGCCGCGCTGTCGGCGATGGCGCGGTCCAGGTCGTGCCCGCACCGCTCCAGCACCGTGTCGAAGTCCCGCCGCATCGGCTCCAGCAGGCCGTACCCGAACGAGCGGTAGAGACGCGGGTAGAGCGGCTTGAACAGCCGGGCCCGCTCATGCAGCCCCGAGGAGTAGGACATCATGTCCTTCGGGCGCCGCCGGATGTAGTCCGGCAGCAGGTCCGCGTAGGCCTCGCGGAGGATCCACTTGTCCTGCCCGTCACGCAGCTTGAACGCGCGGGGAAGCCGCATGGCCAGCTCGACCAGAGCCAGGTCCAGGAACGGCACGCGCAGCTCGGTGCCGTGACCCATGCTCGCCCGGTCCAGCCGCTGCAGCTCGGTCCGGCACAGGTTGCGGATCTTGTGCAGGAACAGCCGCTGGGCCTGCTCCGGGCTGGCCCGGAAGTACATGGGGTAGCCGCCGAACAGCTCGTCGGAGCCGTCCCCCGACAGGACGACCTTGATCCCCATCTGGTGGATGCGCCGGAACAGCGGGACCGAGACCACCTCGTTGATGATGTCGCCGTACTCGGTCAGCTCGCCCAGCCGGATGGCCTCCTGGATGTCAGCCAGCCGGATGTCCCGGGGCCGGACCTCGATCACCTCGTGCGGCACGCCCAGGTCGGCGGTCAGGCGGCGCGCGTAGGCCAGGTCCTCGCTGGCCGGGGAGCCAATGGTGAACGCCACGCAGTCCGGGTGCATCTCGCGTACGTGCAGCAGGGTGAGGCTGCTGTCCAGCCCGCCGGAGAGGATCACCCCGACGGTCAGCCCGGTGTCCACCCGGACCCGGATGCTGTCCTCCAGGGTGGCCCGGACCAGCTTGGCGGCGTCGTCGGCATCCTCGATCTCCGGCTGGCCTTCGCCGAGCCGGAGCAGGTCCACGTACGGCTCCAGGGTGGGGCCCGCGGACGTGTCCGGACCGCCGGCCCGAGCCCAGCCGCCCTCGGCCCAGCCGTGATGCCCCGGCGGGACCTCGCCGACCGCGGCACCGAGCCCGGTGAGCGCCTTGATCTCCGACGCCACGTGCAGGCAGCCGTCCCGGCGGGACCAGTACAGCGGCTTGACCCCGAGCGGGTCACGGGCTAGGTAGACACGGTCGGCCGCGGTGTCGGTCAGGGCGAACGCGAACTCGCCGCGCAGCCGGCTGACCGCGCCCGCACCCCACTCGAGGAAGGCCTCCAGCACCACCTCGGTGTCGCTGTCGGTGCGCAGCCGGTGGCCCAGGCTGGTGAGCTCGGCCTGGAGGGTCCGGTAGTTGAAGACCTCGCCGTTGTAGCAGAGCACCCACCGGCCGTCAGCCGAGGTGAACGGCTGGACCGCCCGCTCGGCGTCGACGATGCGCAGCCGCTGGGTGCCGGCCAGCAGCCGCTCGGTCAGGAGGGTCTCCTCCACCTCGCCGCGGGGCGCCAGCGAGCCGATCATCTGGCGGAAGGCGGCACGGTCCGGCCGCGGGCCGAGGATGAGCGCGATGCCGCACACGGCGTCAGACCCTCACGTCCGGGGCGGCTGAGCCTCCCGCGGCCGGGCTCACCAGGGCCGGGCCCACCATGGCCGGGCTCAGGCACAGATGCCAGGTCTGGCCCTCATCGATCGCGTTGACCTCGCCCGCCCGCTGGCGCTCCAGCAGCAGCCCTTCCAGGACGCCGGTTACGCCGAACCGGCGGAACCAGGACATCTCGATATCCATGGCGTACCCGACGCAGTGCGCGCTGGGCAGCGTGGCCGTGTACCCGAGCGCGCGCAGCCGGCGCTGCTGCTCGATGCTCCGGGCCAGGCTGGTGACCCACAGCGGCGGCGTGCCCGGCGCGGCCGCGGCGAAGTCGGCGGCCAGCTGGTTGAGCAGGGCGACCGATTCCCGCCGGGCCCGGGCGAACCGCAGCCCCGCGGTGCGCGGGGTGCGCTCGGGCCGCAGCCGGCGGTCGGCCGCGCGCACCGCGCGGAGCGGCAGCGTCCACGCCTGGCGGCGATAGCGGAAATGGAGTTCCCCGCGGCGGCGGAGTGGCTCGAGATCGACGAGTTCCGCTGAGTGGAGCAGATCCGGATCCGTCACGAAAGCGCGGGCTGATCCCCACCACATGACGTCGATCAGGGCGAAAAGGTGAATCCGGATATGGGCGACCAGGTCGGCCGCGCAATTCCGGGCCTGAGGCTGATAATGGCGGACCTCGCGGAGCAGCCGGTCGACGGCGGCCGGGCAGCCCTCCGGGCTGGCCGCCAGGACCGCGGCGAACTCCGCGTCCGCCAGCCGTTCGGTGAGCACCTTTTCCGCTTTGACCAGGTCCTCCGGGCCGGTATGGCCGGCGATCTCGAGCAGCAGATCGGCCACGGCGTCCCGGTACCGGGCCAGGTCCGGTCCGGTGCGCGGCGTGGTTCCGTGAGCATGCATTGACAAAGAGTAACACGTCAATAACGTTAAGTAACGGGGGCCATCGGTGCTCCGCGGGCCACCGGCGGGGACTTAAATGGGCAGCCGGGAAGTTGCAGGACCGGAGTACCTGGCGTGCGGATGACCGGTCCCGCACGGACACGCTGGAGGAAGCGACAATGACAGAAGCCGAGGACTGGAACAGCAAGATCATCGCTGAGTTCCGGGCTAACGGGGGCAAGGTCGGCGGTCCGTTCGAGGGGTCGCTCCTCCTGCTGCTGCACACGGTGGGCGCGAAGAGCGGACAGCCGCGGGTGAACCCGGTGATGTACCAGGACATCGGGGACGGCGTCGCGGTGTTCGCGTCCAAGGCCGGCGCGCCGACCAACCCGGCCTGGTATTTCAACCTGCTGGCCACCCCCCGGGCCAGGGCGGAGATCGGCACCGGCACGGTCGAGGTCGTCGCGCGGGAGGCCGAGGGCGCGGAGCGGGACCGCATCTGGGAGGCGCAGAAGCGCGACTACCCGGGCTTCGCCGACTACGAGCGCAAGACGACCCGCCAGATCCCGGTGATCATCCTGGAGCCCGTGGCCTAGGAGTGATCACCCCGGCCCGGCGTGGGTGATGGCCCGGCACCGGTTTGACCTGGCGAATTCGGGTGAGTTGATCGGCCTCAGCATGGAATGAGGTCGATGACGATGACTCAGACCGAGACGGGCGGAAGAAACGTACTCGCCGAGTTGGACCAGCGGGTGCCCACCAGGTTCTACTGGCAGCTGACCTTGCTGGCCTGCCTGGGTGGCTTCCTGTTCGGGTACGACACCTCGAACATCGGCGCGGCGCTGAACTTCGTGCCTTACCACCTGAGCAGTTTCTGGACCGGCTACCTGGTGGCGGGCGCCTCGCTCGGTGCGGCGGCCGGCGCCCTCTGCGCCGGTCCGGTTGCTGACCGCTTCGGCCGGAAGGCGCTGCTGATCACCGATGCGGCGATCTACTCCGCGGGCGCGATCCTGTCGGCCGTCGCCCCGAACGCTGCCGTGCTGCTGATCGCCCGGACCCTGATCGGGCTGGCCATCGGGGCCGACTCGGCCATCGCCACCGCCTACATCGCGGAGTACGCGCCGAGCGGCCGTCGCGGCGCGCTCAGCATGCTCCAGCAGTGGATGATCACCGTCGGCATCCTGGTCTCCTACGTCGTGGCCCTGATCATCCTGAAGATCGCGCCGGGCAGCGCGGGCACCGTGGACTGGCGGCTCATCCTCGGCATCGGCGCGATCCCGGCGCTGATCGGGCTCGAGCTGCGTACCAAGATGCAGGAGTCGCGCCGGTGGCTGATGCGGCGCGGCGACTACGAGGGTGTCCAGGCCGCGCTGGGCAGCTTCGGGGCCGAGGTCTCGCTGCAGGACGTGGAGTTCACCGCCCGAGAGCTGGAAGAGGCCGACCGGCGCGCGCAGCGGCGCAACAAGTGGACGCCGGGGGTGCGCCGCGCGCTGTTCGTGGTCTGCCTGTTCTTCATCTTCCAGCAGATCACTGGCATCAACGTCCCGCTCT
>JAOPYP010000838.1 GCA_025964635.1 Actinomycetes bacterium
AACTTCAGCCCGACGCAGATCACCATGGTGGACAGCTCCGGCCGGGCCAAGGACTCGGTCTCCTCGCTCAGCGGGGGCAACAGCTTCAAGGTCACCTGGCTGAGAAGCAACTGACCGGCTGACCGGAACGGCCCCGGCGACGACGGCGTTGCCGGGGCTGATCCATGCCCGGCCCCGCTGTGCTGGTTTCGGGGGACGTCCCCCGCAACTCCCCGCGATTCGCCGGCCCCCGCGAGGACACGTCTCCCCTCCCCGGCGGGGCCAGGCCCCGGCGCGCGGCACTGCCGCCGCGGGGACCAGAATTCAGCCAGGGTGCCTGGAAGGAGAAGCCGTGAGTGCTGGGGTCCGCCGCATCGTGCCGCTCACGCTGGGCTGGGAAGATCTGCCGCGGTCCGTGTCCGTGGAGGGCGCGTCCGATCAGCAGCTGCTGCGCGAGCCGGTGCCCGGGGTGCTGCTCCTGTGCGACGGCGGGTGGCTGCTGCTGGACACCGGCTTCAACGCCGCGCTGATCACCGACCCCGCGCTGCGCGCCCGGTTCCACGGGGATCCGCTGGTCCAGCCGGTGCTGCCGGGCCCGGGAGAGCCGCTGCCCGAAGCGCTGGCCGCGGTCGGCGTGGACCTGGCCGACATCCACGCGGTCGCCGTCAGCCATCTGCACTACGACCACGCCGGGGGGCTCAAGCACTTCGCCGGCCAGGTGCCGGTGCACATCCAGCGGGCCGAACTGGACTACGGCATGTCCGGCCCGCCCGGGCCCGAAGAGAACGGCATCTACCGGGTGGACTTCGACGATCCGCGGATCGACTGGCGGGCCGCTGCGGGTGACGCGGAGATCGCACCCGGCGTGACCGCCGTGCTGACTGCCGGGCACACTCCCGGTCACCAGAGTTTCGTGGTCCGGATAGACCCGTCAGCCGGCGGCGGGGGGTTCGTTTTCGCCTTCGACGCGGCCGACCTCACCGAGAACATCGAGCGGGAGGTCGCCGTCGGCGGGCGGATCGGGGCCTCGCCGGAGCAGAGCGTGGCCCAGATCCGGAAGCTCAAGCGGATCGCCGCGGAGCGCGGCTACCCGCTGGTGCCCGGGCACGACCCGGACGCCTGGCCCGCGCTCACCGCGGAACTGGCCAGGCCCGGGCCGGCCCAGGTGACCTGAGCCGGCCCAGGTGGCCTGAGCCTGCCGGTCAGGATCCCTCACCCGAGGGATCCTGACCGGTGCAACGGGATCAGCCTTCGGGGTCGATGCCGTTCACGGCGGGCACGCGTACCGTCCGGTGGCCGGGTTTCCCGCCGAGAATGACCTGCCGGAGCGAGACGTTGTTGCTGGTGTCGCTCTCATGCAGGACCTTCAGCGGGTTGGCGGTCACCTGGATGTAGTAGGTGCCGTTCGGCACGCCGGTGATGTTGAACGACTGCCCGGCGATCGACTGGAAATAGGTATCGCCCCAGCCGACCGGCATCATTTCCTGCACCCACAGGGCGGTCGTGGAGCCGCACTGGGCGCCGAACCCGAGGTAGGACGGCTGCCATACCGCGTTGGGCTCCAGCAGGTCGACCGGGTCGGTCGGAGCGATGCAGAAGCCCACCTTGTGGCTCCGCACGGCTGGCTGCTGAGCGGAATTGAGCAGCTGGTACTGGGCGAACTGCTCGAAGTGCCAATGGTTATGGCCCTTCTTCGAGTCGAATCCCATAGTTCCGGCGCGAAGCCGGCCGATGATGTGCCCGTTCTGCCAGAAATACTGATAGGCCTTCATGATCGGTGAGCCGTGGGACCGGAAGCCCTGGACATCCAGCGGGGCGTTCCCGACCCACACGGTGGCGCCGAAGTCGAGCTGGTCGGAGGCCGGCTGCGTCTTCGTCTTCTTGATGTGGACGGCCGAGATGCCCCAGGACGGGAGCGGGACCAGATCCGGCCGCGTGCTGGCCGGCGGGTTCGCCAGAGTGGGGACGGCCGGCGCGGACCGCAGTGGCCGGCTCTGCGGGCGATGCGCGGCCCTCGCGGCCTGACCGCAGCACCCCGATGCCTTCACCACCTTCACCGTGACGCTCGCCGAGGCGTCGGCGGCTGAGATGTTCAGCAATTGCGCGTAGGTGGGCATGACGGTCTCGGTGACCGTGTACCGCCCGAGCGCCAGCTTCATGCTCCGCCCGCCCTGCGCGGCCGGGTCGACGGCCCAGCCCTTGGCCACGCCCCAGATCAGCGACTTGGGGAACGGATCGCCCATGCACTGCTGCGGGTACGGGGAGGTGGGCGGGCTGTTGGGGGAAGCCCGTTCCGGGTTGTAATCGTTCGGGCAGAACTCCAGGCGGCTCGACGCCACCACCTTGCCGCCCGAGTTCGTCACGGTCATGCGGACGAAGTCCGGCAGGCCGGTCGGAATCTTTCCGAGGAGACTGGCCGGCCAGGGGATCCGCTGGGTGCCGCCGCCGGGCAGATGAACGACCTGGGTCAGGGACAGCGGCGTCGAGTAGTCAGGCCGCTGCACGTCGAGCTCGAGCGGTGAACCGAGTGATGCCACCCAGATGCCAGGGTCCAGGTACACCTGCTTGCCGTACCTGGGGACGGTGATGTTCTTCTGCGCCACGATCATCTTGACCCGCGGCCCCGTGGCCGGGGCGGCCCCTGCGGCGGCCACCGGCCCGCATACTGCTGCTGCCGCTAAACTCGCTGCCGCTATCGCGGCCCAGCGCGCACGCCAGCCAGTCCGTTTCATGGACACCTCCACAATTTCCCCCGCCCCGTTTTCCTGGCCCGGGACGCGCAGCCAATCCCCCCGGGGATGACGGTACTGCCGATGCCCGGGAAAGGCCATGACCGGCTTTCTTGGCGAGATACCCGTCGGAAAGGTTGCACGGATACGCGTTACTATTACATAACGATTGTTTCGGGCCCGCGTCGCTCAATAGCCGGCGCGTTCCTCGCCCAGGTCAAGCCTGCGGGCCAGGATCATGGCGTCCCGGGCGGTAGCCGTCACCGCCGCGCCCGGGCCGGCTAGGGGCAGCACGGCCAGTCCGTCGTGGACAGCGGCCGACGGCGGTGGCCGGGCCGCGTCCACGAGCAGCACGGATCCCACCGCACCCGCCCCATCGAGGACCGCGCTGCTGTGGTCGGTCTCCGGGTGGCCCATGGTGAGCTCGCCCCGGTAGGCCGGCACCCCCGCCACGGTGACATCCAGCCTGCTCGTGCACTGCCCGGACGGCTCCCCGTGACGGCCGAGCACCATTTCCTCCCGCCAGCGAAGGGTGGCCCCGGCGGCCAGTTCGATCTGCGCGCCGGCCCGGTGGTCACAGCCGGCCGCCGCCACCGTGGGCTGCGGGGCGTAGTCCAGGCGGCCGCCCGGGCCGATCCGGGCGCTGATCCGCAGCGCGGACGCGCCGCCGTGCGGCCCCGGCAGCAGGAGCATCCCTGCCGCCGAGCGGATCACCAGGCATGAGCCGGGTCCCACATCGATGTCGAGGGCCAGGTCGTCCCCGCCGAGCGGTCCGGCGGCCGTCCCGACCAGGTACACCCCGAGCGGGGTCTCGCGCAGCGCGAGCGGCCCGTCGGAGCGCAGCACCGTGACCCGGGTCCGCCCGGCGGAGTCCGCCCGGGTGGCCACCGCCGCCCGGGCGGTCAGCCTGCCCGCCAGGACGGGACTGCTCAAGCCGCCACCCGCGACCGGACCGCGGCCCGGACCCAGTCGGTGACCTCTGGTGCGCCGGGGTGCTCTCGCAGCGAACTGAAGATCACCCGGCGGCCGGACCGCACCCGGTCCGCGTCCCGCGCCATCACCGACAGGTCGGCGCCGACCTGCCCCGCCAGGTCGGTCTTGTTGATGACCAGCAGGTCGGACAGGCTGACGCCCGGGCCGCCCTTGCGCGGCACCTTGTCCCCGCCGGACACGTCCAGCACGAAGATCTGCGCGTCCACCAGGCCCCGGCTGAATGTGGCGGTCAGGTTGTCTCCGCCGCTCTCGATGATCAGCAGGTCCAGCGGCGCGTGCTCGCGTTCGAGGTCCTCGGCGGCCTCCAGGTTGGCGGCGATGTCGTCGCGGATCGCGGTGTGCGGGCAGCAGCCGGTGCGGACCGCGCGGATCCGGTCGGTGGCCAGCACCCCGGCCCGGCGGAGGAAGTCGGCGTCCTCGGTGGTGTAAATGTCGTTGGTCACCACTGCCAGCGCCATCTCCTGCCGCAGAACCTGGCACAGGGCGGCGACCAGGGCCGTCTTACCGCTGCCGACCGGGCCGCCGATGCCAAGCCGGAGCGCCCGGCCGGCCTGCGTCCCGCGGGGCTGGTGAGTGTCCGCGTGATCATGACTCAAAGAGGGCCACCTCTTCCCGTGCGTGCCGTTCAGCCAGCAGGTCCAGTCCGGG
>JAOPYP010000017.1 GCA_025964635.1 Actinomycetes bacterium
GATGCTGTCATGGCTGCGATGCAGACCGAGACGATGGCCGAAGCGATGGTGCACGACGGTGTGCTGCCCGAAACCCTGGTGATCCTCGTCGAGGCGTAGTTTCCGCTCTTCCGGAGACCCGGCTCACCTGGGCAGCGTTATTCGCCGGTCGGCCCGTGGGCGAGTTCGCTGGCGATGTCCAGGTGACCGGCATGGCGGGCGTACTCCTGCAGCAGGTGGAACAGGATCCGTTCCAGCGTCGGCGGATCGGCACCATCCCATCGCTCTCCAGGCTGGCCCACGTCCGCCAGGTCGTGGGAATCCACGATGGCCCGGGTCCGGGCGGCCTGGGCGTGCAGGGCCGCGACGAGCCCGGCGAGTGTCTCGCCCGGCGCGACGTACCACCGGTCATCGCGGCTGTCGGCCCAGGGATCCGGGACAGCACGGCCCTCGAAGCCCCATTCGAGCCACCGCATCTCCACGTGGGTGAGGTGCTTGAGCAACTCGAGCGGCGTCCAGCCGGATGGCAGCCGGCTGCGGCGCAGTTCGCCGCGGGGCAGGCCCTCCAGCTTGCTGACCAGCCGGGAACGGAAGTAGGCGAGGTAGCCCAGGAAGACCTCGGCGCGGGACGGCACCGGGGTGGTGGGCTCAGGAAACGGGATGCTCACCGGTCCAGCCTGCACTACGTGGCGGGCCCGCCTCATCACCACGGGCTGCTCGGTCTCGCCCCCGCTCCGGGCCCCGCTGCGCGCGCTGTGCGAGACTCGGGCATATGGATTCCCGGCCCGGTTCTGAGTGTGGCTGGCCGGGGAACGGCCTCGCCCGCGCGAACGGCCCGGACCGGATCCGCACTTCATGAGGGTCGCCGGCAGCCGGTCGAGCCAGCCCGCCGGCACAGATCCCGCGGTCCGCGCGGCGAGGAACGCCGTCTCCGCGGTCTTCTTCAGCGCCGGATTCATCTACGCGAGCTGGGCGTCCCGGATTCCGCAGATCCGCGCGCTCCTGGGGGTCGGCCCGGGGGTCCTCGGGCTCGTCCTGCTGAGCGGGGCGGTCGGGTCTGCTCTCGGGACGCCGCTGTCCGGGCTGCTCATCGGCTGGCTCGGGGAACGGCGCACGGTGGTCGTGATGGCGTGGGCCGCGGTCGCCGGCCTGATCGTGGCCGCGGCCGGCTGCCGGCTGGGCTCGGCAGGCATTCCCGTGGTGGCGGCCGGGCTGTTCGTGTTCGGCTTCGGCAACGGCGCCTGGGACGTGGCGATGAACGTGCAGGGCGCGGCGGTCGAGCGCGAACTGGGCCGCGCGATCCTGCCCAAGTTCCACGCCGGCTGGAGCATCGGCACGGTGGCCGGGGCCGGGGCCGGTGCGGTGATGGTCGCGCTCCATGTGCCGGTGCCGGTGCACCTGATCGCCGCCGCGCTCATCGTCGCCGTGGCCGTGCCTGCCGCGGCGCGCCGCTTCCTGCCCAGCGCCCGCACCGCCGACCACCCGGACGCCGACCACCCGGACCCCGGGCCGCCCCGCCGCCGCGCCCTCGCGGCCTGGACCGATCCACGGACCCTGCTGATCGGGCTGTTCGTGCTCTGCATGGCTTTCACCGAGGGGACCGGGAACGACTGGCTGAGCCTCGGGGTCATCGACGGATACCACACGATCGCGGCCCTGGGCACCCTGACGTTCGCGCTGTTCCTGGCCGCGATGACCGCGGGCCGCTGGTTCGGCCCCGCGATCATCGACCGCTACGGGCGGGTCCCGGTGCTGCGCGTCTGCTGCGCCACCGCCCTCGCCGGCCTGCTCATGATCGTGTTCGGCCGGGTCCTGCCGGTCGCGCTGGCCGGCGCGATCCTGATGGGGCTCGGCACCTCGCTGGGCTTCCCGGTCGGGCTCAGCGCCGCCGCCGACGATCCCCGGTACGCGGCCCCCCGGGTGAGCACCGCCGCGTCCATCGGCTACCTGGCCTTCCTGGCCGGGCCACCGGCCATCGGGTTCCTGGCCGACCAGGTCGGGGTGCTGCGCAGCATCACGGTCGCGGGCGTTCTGGTCGCCGTGGCGTTCGTCCTCGCCCGGTTCACCGCGCCGCTGCCCCGGGCCGCCGAACGAGGGACGGCCCGCACGGCCAGTCCCCCGCATCCTGGCTGAGCCCCGCTACCCAGCTCATCCGCAACTACGCCGGGAATCCGCTCACGGTCCGCCGGCCGCGCCAGCTTCCGGTGATGTCGGCGCGCCCCCACGTCGGCGGCCACACCCAGAAGGCAGGCGGCGGACGAGGAGCCTCCGTGGAGTGCACGCAGGCTCCTCGTCCGAACCGATCCCGTGGTGCCAAGCACTGCGAATGCTTTTTCAGGCCGCAGGGAAGGGACTGCGACGGATCTCATCAAGGAATTTCTGCCACGCGTCCTGGCCGAAGGTAAGGATGGCGCCCGCCTTGTCCTTACTGTCGCGAACTGCTATAGATCCGGCCGGAAAATGGGCGACTTCAACGCAGTCCCCGTTAGCGGTGCTCGCGCTGGATTTCCTCCAGACGACGCGCAACTACACCGAGAATCCGATCGCGCGCAGCTGATCGCGCCCGCTGCCGGTGATGTCGGCGGGCCGCCAGGGCGGCAGCCACACCCAGTTGACCCGGAAGCCGCTGACGTCGCGGAGACCGGCCAGTTCCGCCCGGATCTGGTCTTCCATGATGCTGGTCAGAGGGCAGGCCGCGGAGGTCAGCGTCATCGTGATGACCGCGGCCCCCTCCTGGACCTCGACGTGGCGGACGAAGCCGAGGTCGACGATGTTGACCCCGAGGTCCGGGTCGATCACGTCGAGCAGGGCCTCGCGGACCGCCGCCGCCCGCTCGCCCGCCTCGGCGCCGGCCGGACCGGCAGCCGGGCGACCCGCCGCGCTCCCCGGGACCCCGCCAGCACCAACCCCGCTCGCGGGCGCGCCGCCCGCAGGCACCCCGGCCCGCACCCCGCCCGAACACCCTTCCCCCTCCAACGACTGACCGGTGAAATCCCCTCCGCCGCTGGCATGCAGCCCGGCGGGCCGGAACGTCATTTCCACCCGGCACGTCGGGCTGGCGATCCAGTCCGCCGTGCCGTGCGCCTTGCGGCGGACCCGGACGATGTCCTCGCCGGCCTCGACGCGGCCGGCCACCAGGATGAGCCGCGCCGGGCTGAGCCCGGCCTGCTCAGCCCGCACGATGACCCGGTCGAGGAGGCGGGCCAACGGCTCGCAGGTCCGCCCCGGGCCGAAACGGAGCCGGGCCTGGGCCCGCATCGCGTCCAGGCCGATGACGGCCTCCAGCGCCACCCGCCCGTCCGGCTCGGCCAGGCGGATCTGCTCCTCATCCAGCTGCAGCTCGGCGGTCAGCGTCCCTGGCTCGCTCACCGGCCGGTATCCACCCAGATCGTGCCGTCGTCACCGACCTTGCAGCCGAAGACGGTCAGCCGGGCGTTGTCCGGGTTGATGCCGCAGCCCGTGTCTGCGTCGAACTCCCACAGGTGCCGGGAGCAGATCAGCGTCTCGCCGTCGAAGTCTCCCTCGTCCAGCGGCCCGGCCTGGTGCGGGCAGGTGTTGGCGTAGGCGCGGACCTGCCCGCCCACGTTCATGAGCAGCACGGTCTCGCCCTCGACGGTCACGGAGGTCATGTCGCCTTCCCACAGCTCGTCAAGGTTGATCGTCTCGCGCCACTGCCCGCTCTGGGCGGTCTGCGCGGTCGGGGCGCCCTCCACGGTCAGGCCGTCCCCGCCGCTCCAGAGCCGGCCTCCGCCCCCGCGGGGTCGAGCAGTGCGGCCAGGAAGCCCTCGCGCGCCACCCGGGCGTGCTCCGCGACGTCGGCGGCGCTCCTCCCCTGCTCCGGCAGCGATTCCAGGAACTGGCCCAGCCCGTGCGCGGCGTCATCCGCGAGTGCCGACCAGCGGGTGACCCACTTGCCGAGCACGTCCCGGTTCCCGGCCCGCTGTGAGACCGCGAACTCCGCCAGCCGGTGACTCCACCGGCCGCGCCGCTGGGCGTCGGCGGCCAGGAACGACGTGAGCAGCCAGGTGAGGTCGTCACCGTTGCCTCTGGCCACCTCGCCCAGCTGGGTGAGCAGCACGTCGTCCAGCGTCGGGCCCAGGACCAGGTTCAGCGCGGTGAACGCTTCCCCCCAGTCGTAGCTGGCCAGCGCGTACTCGACGGCCTTGCGGGCAGGCTGCCAGGCGGGGTTTGCCTCCCACAGCGACCGTTCCGCGGAGCCGATGCCCGAGTCCGGCCGGGCGATCTGCAATTCCCGGGTGCGGTAGGCGATCGTGGTCACCCGGCGCAGGAAGTCGGCGGTCGAGAAGCCCGCGGCGTTGGTGATGTAGGAGCTGGGGGCCATGTAGCCGATGTAGGCCTCGACCTGCTGGAAACCGTGGCACAGGTAGCGCGACGGGGTGAGCAGGTGGGCCAGCAGCGCCACCGACCCCGCGGACAGCGCGCCGTCCGAACCCGCGTCGGCGTGCGCCTGGAGCACCCCCTGGACCTTCGCCTCGGCCTCGGACTGCAGGCCGACGTAGGCCTTGTAGGTGAGCGCGTCGGGATCCCGGTACCCGTCCCAGTCATCGGCCCGCAGCGGCGAGTTGTCCCGGTAGGTCAGGAACCACAGGTTGGGCGGGGAGGAGGGGTTCTGCTCGAACGCGGCGGCCCGGCCGGCGCGCAGCGTCCAGTTCTGCTTGTGCGTGACGATCTCGTATTCGCTGGGCATCTTGCGCACGTCGCCGAACGCGCTGAACGTGCGGCGCGGCCGGGGCTTGCGCGCGGGGGTCTCGGTCATGCCGGCACCTCCTTCTCGCCCCGGCGCGCCGTCCTGGCGCCGAAGCTCTCCCACGTGATGGCGTCGCTGCTGGTGATGGCCCGGCCGCTGAAGGCCGACATCATCGCGCCGAACGACGCGATCTCGAAGCCGGCCCCCAGGTAACGGCGCAGCGTCTGCTCGGTCACCGTGATCCGGTCCTCGCCCTGGACCCGGACGTACGCGCCGCGGTCGATGACCTCGATGTCGGTGTCGGGGTTGTCGTCCTCGATGGCCGCGATGA
>JAOPYP010000018.1 GCA_025964635.1 Actinomycetes bacterium
CGCCGTCCTCCTGCCAGCTCACCGTCGCGGCCGCCGTGTCCCGGCCGGCCAGGGCCGCGGGCGGCCCGGACGCGACGATCCGCCCGGCGGCCAGTACCGCCACCCGGCCGGCCAGGGCCTCCGCCTCATCCAGGTAGTGCGTGCTCAGCAGGATCGTGGTGCCCCCCGCGGCGAGCTGGCGGATCAGGCCCCAGAACCGCCGCCGCGCCTCAGGGTCCAGGCCCGTGGTCGGTTCGTCCAGGACCAGCAGCTCAGGGCATCCCACCAGGCCGAGCGCGAGGTCGACCCGGCGGCGCTGCCCGCCGGACAGCCGGCGCAGCCGGGTGCCGGCCTGGCCGGCCAGGCCCACCGCGCCGATCAGCTCGCCGGCCTCCCGGGGAGCCGGGTAGTAGCCGGCCAGATGCTGGATCACCTCGCGCACGGTCAGCTCGGCGAAGTCGCTGGCCTGCTGGGGCACGATGCCGATCCGGGCCCGCCAGCCGCGGGCCGCCGCCGCCGGGTCGGTGCCCAGCACGCTCACCTCGCCCGCGTCGCGGCTCCGGCAACCGGTCAGGATCTGCACCGCGGTGGTCTTGCCCGCCCCGTTGGGCCCGAGCAGGGCGATGATCTCCCCGGCGCCGATGTCCAGGTCCACGCCGTTTAGCGCGGCCACCTCGCGGTAGCGGTCAGGACGGTAGATCTTGCGCAGTCCGCGGACCCTGACGGCCCTCCCGGTTGCTGTCATGATCCGAGAATGGGCCGGGCCAGGCCGCCCGCGCGTCGCCTGTCTGGCCAGGTCGTGGTCAGCCGAACGGCGGACACGCGGGGCGCGACGTAGGCTGAGTGACCGTGGGGCATAGAGCCCCGCACATGAAGGGTGGTGAGGTCCCGTTCCCGCCGACTCCCATGCTCTCGCCGACTCCTACGGGCGTGTAGCGACCGACCTGCGGATTTCCCTCACCGACCGGTGCAACCTGCGGTGCTCGTACTGCATGCCGCCCGAGGGCCTGGAGTGGCTGCCCAACCCCGCGCTGCTGACCGACGACGAGGTGGTCCGGCTGGCCCGGATCGGGGTGCAGCACCTGGGTATCACCGAGATCCGGTTCACCGGGGGCGAGCCGCTGCTGCGCCGGGGCCTGCCCGGCATCGTCGCCCGCACCGCGGAACTGCGGCCCCGGCCGGAGATCTCGCTGACCACCAACGGGATCGGGCTGGCCCGCCTGGCCGGCCCGCTGCGCGCCGCGGGACTGGACCGGATCAACGTCTCGCTGGACACGCTGAACCCCGAGACCTTCCGCCAGCTGTCCCGCCGGAACCGGCTCGACGACGTGCTGGCCGGGCTGGCCGCGGCCGACGCGGCCGGCCTGAGGCCGGTCAAGGTGAACGCGGTGCTGATGCGCGGCGTCAACGACGACGAGGCCCCCAAGCTGCTCCAGTACTGCCTGGAACGCGGGTACGAGCTGCGGTTCATCGAGCAGATGCCGCTGGACGCGCAGCACGGCTGGCGGCGCGACAACATGGTGACCGCCGGCGAAATCCTCGACGCGCTGACCAGGCACTTCAAGCTCACCGCGGTCGACCCGGGGGAACGCGGCTCGGCCCCGGCGGAGGCGTTCGTGGTGGACGGCGGCCCGGCGCGGGTCGGCGTTATCGGCTCGGTCACCCGCCCGTTCTGCGGGACCTGCGACCGCGTCCGGCTGACCGCCGACGGCCAGATCCGCAACTGCCTGTTCGCGCGGGACGAGAGCAACCTGCGTGACCCCCTGCGCCACGGGGCCAGCGACGACGAGCTGGCCGGAATCTGGCTGCGGGCGGTCGCGGGCAAGCTCCCCGGGCACGGCATCAACGACCCGGGGTTCCTGCAGCCCGCCCGGCCGATGTCCGCGATCGGCGGCTGACCGGGAGGGCCGGTGCCCGCTCACGCGCACACGTTCGACGCGGTCGTCCTGGCCGGCGGCCGCGGCTCGCGGCTGGGCGGGGCGGACAAGCCCGCGCTGGTCGTCGGCTCCCGGACCCTGCTCGCCTCGGTGGTCTCGGCCGTGACCTCGGCCGGGGCGGCCCGGGTCGTGGTGGTCGGCCCCGGGCGCCCGGCGCTCAGCCCCGGGATCAGCGATCCCGGAACCGGCGGGCCCGGCCGGGGAGCGCGGCTCAGCTACGCCCGGGAGGAGCCGCCGGGCGGCGGGCCGGTCGCCGCGCTGCGCTGCGGGCTGGCTGAGGTGTCCGCACCCGCCATCGTCCTGGCCGCGGCCGACCTCCCGTTCCTGCGGCCGGCGCACATCACCCGGCTGCTCGGGGGCGTGGCCAGCCCGGCCGGGCCCGGCGCGGTGCTGCTGGACGCGTCCGGCCGTCCGCAGTGGCTGGTCAGCTCCTGGCCCACGGCGCTCCTGCGCGGCGCCCTGGACCGGTACCCGGGCCGCTCATTGCGCGGGCTGCTCGGCCCGCTGGATCCGGTGCTGCTCCCTGACGAGACGGCGGCGGGCGAGCCGCCTCCCTGGCTGGACTGCGACACCCCCGGCGATCTCCGCCGGGCCCGGGACTGGGCCGCCCGGGCCGGGAGCGAACAGGAGGCAACCCGGTGAACACACTGGACGAGTGGACCGACGCGGCCTGCCGCGAGCTCGGCCTGGATCCGGCGTCCCTGGACGTGAAGCTGGTCCTCGACCTGGCCCGGGATGTCGCGCACGGGGTGGCCCGCCCGGCCGCGCCGCTGACTGCCTACCTGCTGGGCGTCGCCGTGGGACAGGGACGTCCGCTGGCCGGGTCGGCCGCGCGGATCAGCCAGCTGGCCGCGCAGTGGCCCCCGGCCGACCATGCGGCCGGGGACGGGGCGGCCAGGGACGGGGCCGTCGGCGACCGGCCCGCGCCTTGCGAGTGACCCATCGATCTGGTCGATGAATCGTTGAGCACTTTGGCATTGGCGCTAATGGGTCCGGACTCCTTACCGTGGAGAACAACACCGCTCACCGTGGAGGGGTATCCGCGACTCGCAGGAGGTGACCGATGCCACTCGCCACCGCACTCGCTCCCGCCCCAGCCCCGGGGACAGCCGGCGGCCTGGCCACGGCGCCTGCCGCCGGGCAGGCCGCCCGGTGCCCGGCCGGC
>JAOPYP010000021.1 GCA_025964635.1 Actinomycetes bacterium
GGCCATGTTCTATGTGGTGACGTACGCGGGCAGCGGCCTGGTCACCGTGGGCGTGGGCCTGCTCGCCACGCTGCTCGGGCTGAGCGCCTCCGTCCGGTGGTTCGGGGCGGTGCTCGCGGGCGCATGCCTGCTCATGCTCGTGGCCTTGCGGTCGGTCCCGGCCCTCTCCCCCGGCACCCGTGTCCCGGCCGGGGGGTCCGGCTGAGCCGGGCCCGGCCACTTTTCCCGTGCGACGTGCCCTCGGGCGGGTGTTTTGCCCCGATTCCCGCGCACCGTGCGCGGGATAAGTCGCCGGCGGCCCCACACGCCGGCGGCCCCGCCGGCCCGTCCTCCCCTGGCACGCCCCCGGACATGCTGCGCAGCAGCGTGTTCCACATGTGCCAGTGGGTGTCCACCAGGCCGGGCGCGACGATCATCCCCCGGGCGTCGATCTCCTGGGCCCCGGGCGCGTCCAGGCCGGGCCCGACCGCGGCGATGCGGCGTCCGCTGACCAGGACGTCGCCGTCCGGGAGGTCCCCCAGTTCCGGGTCCATGGTCACCACGTGCCTGGACCGGATAATGAGATCGCCCGCGCTCACGAGGGCGAGCTCACGGGCGCCTGCTTCCAGCACCGGCCGGGGGACGTCTCAGCACGCCCGCGATGGTACTGCGGACTGCGGCGCGCATGGTAGGCATGGGCGCATGGCTGAACTCATCCCGCGGCGGGTTCTGTTCGGGAACCCGGAACGCGTTGGCCCGCAGCTGTCCCCCGACGGAACCCGGCTGGCCTGGATCGCCCCGCACGAGGGGGTGCTGAACGTCTGGATCGCCCCGATCGGCGGCGACGGCGTGGACTGGTCCGCGGCCCGGGTGATCACCGAGGACACCGACCGGGGCATCCGCATGTTCGCCTGGGCGCACGACGCCCAGCACCTGCTGTACCTGCAGGACACCGGCGGGGACGAGAACTGGCGGCTGCACGATGTCGACGTGGAGACAATGCAGCGGCGGGACCTGACGCCGTTCGGCAACGTGCAGACCGAGCTGATCGCCGGGGACAAGAAGTTCCCGACCGAGATCCTGGTCGGGCTGAACCGCGACAACCCTCAGCTGCACGACGTGTACCGGCTCAACCTCACCACCGGGGAGCTGGTCAAGGAGGTCGAGAACCCCGGGTTCGTGGGCTGGGTCGCCGACAGCGAGCTGGTCATCCGGTCCGGGATCGCGCCGCAGCCCGACGGCGGCATGGTCGTGATGATCCGCGACGGGGCCGGGGATGACTGGCGGCCGCTGCTGACCATCTCCGCCGAGGACGCGCTGACCAGCGGGCCGGTCGCGTTCAGCGAGGACGGCCAGTCGCTCCTGGCGATCAGCTCGGTCGGCGCGGACACCGGCCGGCTGGTCCGGATCGACCTGGCCACCGGCGCGGAGCAGGTGCTGGCGGAGGACCCGGAGGCCGATGTGGCCGGTATCCGGCTGCACCCGGATACCCGCGAACCGCAGGTCGTCTCGTTCCTCAAGGACCGGATGGAGTACCGGGTGCTCGACCCGGCGATCGAGCCTGACCTGGCCGCGATCCGCGCGCTGCATCCCGGCGACCCGTCGTTCAGCGACCATGACGACGCGGACGAGACGTGGCTGGTCGCGTTCAACACCGACGCCGGGCCGGTCTCCTACTTCAGCTACGACCGGGGTTCCCGGACCGGCGGGTTCCTGTTCGACAGCCGCCCGGAGCTGGCCCGCTACGAGCTCGCCCCGATGGAGCCGTTCTCGTTCACCGCCCGGGACGGGCTGACCATCCACGGGTACGCCACGTTCCCGCCGGGGGCCGACCGCCGGAACCTGCCGGCCGTGCTCAACGTGCACGGCGGACCGTGGGCCCGGGACGCGTGGGGCTTCGACCCGGAGGCGCAGTGGCTGGCTAACCGCGGCTACCTCTGCGTGCAGGTCAACTTCCGCGGCTCGACCGGGTACGGCAAGGGGTTCGTGAACGCCGGCGACCGCGAGTGGGGCGGCCGGATGCAGGACGACCTGTCGGACGCGGTCGCCTACGTGACCGGCCAAGCCGCGGCTGGCGGGCACCCGGCTGGCGGGCACCCGGCTGGCCGGGACTGGGCCGACCCGGACCGGGTGGCGATCTATGGCGGTTCCTACGGCGGCTACGCGTCGCTGGCCGGCGCGGCGTTCACGCCGGAATTGTTCCGCTGCGCGGTGGACATCGTCGGGCCGTCCAATCTGAAGACGCTGATCGAGACCATTCCGCCGTACTGGGCCCCGATGATCGCGCAATTCCACAACCGGGTCGGCGATCCGGGCAAGGACGCCGATTTCCTCTGGTCACGCTCCCCGCTGTCCCGGGCGGCCGACATCCGGATCCCGCTGCTCATCGCGCAGGGCGCCAACGACCCGCGGGTGAAGCAGGCCGAGTCAGAGCAGATCGTCGCGGCCCTGGAGAACGCGGGAATCGAACACGAGTACCTGCTGTTTGCTGACGAGGGACACGGGTTCGCCAAGCCGGAGAACCGGCTGCGGTTCTACGCGGCGGCCGAGCGGTTCCTCGCACGCCACCTCGGCGGCCGGGCTGAGCAGTAGCTCACCGGTCCCGCCCGGCTGTGGCTGGCGTTATTTCTCCGCAACGAAAACCGCTGCGTGGAACGGCCGCCCGGCGCGCCGGCCAGGATGGCGCCAGCGGACGGCAGATAAGACTCGGAGGAGCACGGCAGGACATGGTGGAGATCAAGAACGGTGAGGCGCTGGAGGCGATGCGCGACGCCGGGCGGGTGGTCGCCCGGTGCCTGGCGGCGGCCCGGGAGACGGCCGCGGTGGGCGTCAGCCTGATCGAGCTCGACAAGGCGGCGCACGACGTGATCCGGCAGGCCGGCGCCACCTCGCCGTTCCTGAACTACCACCCCTCGTTCGCCCCGACTCCGTTCCCCGCGGTGATCTGCGCGTCGGTGAACGACGCGATCGTGCACGGCATCCCGGACGACTACGTGCTCAGGGACGGTGACCTGGTCAGCATCGACTGCGGTGCGACCCTGAACGGCTGGACCGGGGACGCCGCGACCAGCTTCATCGTGGGCACCCCCCGCCCGGCGGACCTCCTGCTCATCGAGACCGCCGAGAAGGCCCTCGCGGCCGGGATCGCCGCGGCGGTGGCCGGGGCCCGGATCGGCGACATCTCGCACGCGATCGGCAGCGTGGGCCGCGCGGGGCGGTACGGCATCCCGTCGGGGTTCGGCGGGCACGGCATCGGCCGCGAGATGCACGAGGACCCGCACGTCCCGAATGAGGGCCGACCCGGCCGGGGCTTCCGGCTGAAGCCCGGCCTGGCGCTGGCCATCGAGCCCATGCTGATGGCCGGGGGTGGCGACGCGTTCCGGGTCGGGCCGGACGGCTGGGCGCTGCGCACCACCGATGGCAGCCGGGCCGCGCACGTGGAGCACAGCGTGGCCATCACCGACGCCGGGCCGCGCATCCTCACCCTTCCCTGATGGCGGGCCCCTGAGCCCGGGGCCCTGACCTTCTGCCGTCACCTCAGCGACGCCCGGGCTCACCCGTAACGGGTGGGGCGCGGGCCTGGGCTGGCTGATGAACTGGCGCAATCACGGCAGAAGGGACTATGAAACGCCATGTCTGACCTGATTGCGATCGGATATCCCGACGAGGCGACCGCCGAGGCCGCCGCCGACGAGGCCCGGCGACTGGCCCAGGACCTCATCATCGAGCCTGACGCGATCGCGGTGATCGTGCGCGACAACGAGGGCAAGTACCACGTTCACACCAGCCACCACCCGGTCGGGGCCGGTGCGAGCTGGGGCATGTTCTGGGGACTGCTGTTCGGCCTTCTGTTCTTCGTCCCGGTCTTCGGGATCGCCCTCGGCGCCGGGTTCGGCGCGCTGATGGGCAAGATCACCAAGTCCGGCATCGACAAGGCGTTCCAGGACCAGGTCCGCGGCATGCTCAAGCCCGGCACCTCGGCGCTGTTCCTGATGGTCGAGAAGGTCACGCCGGACAAGGCCGTCGAGGCCATGAGCAAGTACGGCGGCACCGTCCTGAAGACCTCCCTGTCCAAGGAAGGCGAGCAGCAGCTCCAGGACGCCCTGCACGGCCAGAGCGCCGCGTAACCCCGCCACCGGGCAGTCAGGCGGCCGCTGGCCCCGGCCTTACCGGCGGCACGTCGCCCGGCGCAGGCCCCGCCCCCCAGGCGGGGCCTGCGCCGGGCCCACGGGCCTGGCCCGGCGGTCCCGATCCTGTGGCTCATTGGTGCGCTCCTGCCCAGCAGGCGCCTCGCCGTGTAGCTGGCGGCATGCAGCCGGCTCTGCCCTGGTCAGCAGAGTCAGCCGTCCTCTGCCTCCGCTATCCCTCCTCCCGGGTGATGCGCGGGCCGCCGGTCAGGGCAGATGCTCCGGTTGCGGGCCGGGTGACGTACCCCCGCCCCGGATGGAGAAGCCGATCACTGAGGAGAGGCGGAGTTTCATGGCCATCGGGCCGGTACAGCTCATTGTGTTGGGATTCACGCAACCCGACTTCCACGGCGAGATCATCGCCGAACTCGAACGGCTCCGCGAGAGCGACATGGTCCGGGTGATCGACTCGCTGGCGGTCTACAAGGACGAGCAGGGCGAACTCGAAGTCGAGCACCTCAGCAACCTGTCCGAAGACCAGGCGATCGAGCTCGGCAGCAAGATCGGCGCCCTGATCGGCCTCGGCATCGAGGGCGAGGAAGGCATGGAGGCCGGCGCGGTCGCCGGAGCCGAGCAGGTCGAGGCCGACGGCGGCGTGCACGTGTTCACTGAGCAGGAGGGCTGGGACATCCTGGAGGACATCCCCAACGGCTCCGCGGCCGCGCTCCTCCTGCTGGAGCACCACTGGGCCGTGCCGTTGCGCGACGCGATCGCCCGGGCCGGGGGCTTCCGCCTCAGCGACGGCTTCATCAGCCCGCTGGACCTGGTGGAGATCGGGCTGGTCACGGCGGAGGAAGCGAAGGAACTGCACGAGCTGGAGACGTCGGCCGCAGCAGGCTGAGCGCAGCTCTGGCCACGACGAGAACCTGGAGGCAGAGATGATCGGTTGCCGCAGAGTAGCCCGGCGCACGGGCCGGCGGACGGCCCGGCGGGTTTCCCGCAGGCGTTAGGAGCACCGCCGGGGCGCAGGCTCATCCGCCGCCGTTGGGCCGCGTGACGAGCCACGCCTCGGCATCGAGCGAGGCCGCCCTGGTCGATTCACCCACGACCGGGGTGGCCTCGAACGTGCGCACCGGCCCATCGAGGTGCCCGGTCCGGCGGAGCCGGTCGGTGAGGCCCGGGTCGAGGCCGCTGAGGTACAGGCGGCCGTCGACCTCGGCCAGCCGGCCGGCGTAGTCGGCCACCACCCTGACGAACGTCGCCCCCAGCGAGGTGCGCCTGCGCAGCCGCAGCACGACCGCCGGAGACCGCGTTCCGGCCGGGTCAGGCAGGCGAGCCTGCAGGGTGCGCGCGCCGGCGTACATCAGGCTGCCGTACACGTCGAGGGTTGTCACGTGATGGCTGGTCAGGGTGGGCGGGGCCGGGCGCTCCTCGAAACGGCCGTGCTCGAGCGGGATGAGTTCGACTACGGCCAGGTCCATCGCCTCCTGGTTCAGCTGCAGCAGCAGCGACAGGGCCACCCCGATGCCGACTGCCGCGGCGACCGGCAGGAACAACGTGGCGGCGAAGGTGGTGATGACCGCGATCCGCGAGCCGGGCCCGGTGCGCAGGATGCTGGTGATCTCCCCGGGCTGAAGCGAGCCGATGGCCGCGAAGATGAGTATCGCCCCGAGCGTCGGCGCCGCGATCCTGGCCACCAGCCCGGAGAACAGGGCGAGGATGACCAGCAGCCAGACCCCGGACCAGACCGCCGCCCACCGGGTCCGGGCGCCGACCGACACGTTGAGCGCGGTCTGGCCGACCGACCCGCCCACCGGGATGCCCCGGAACAATCCTGAGGCCAGGTTGCCTGCCCCCTGCGCGATGATGTCCCGGTCCGGATTCGGCCGGGCATCGCCGGGGTTCGGCGCGGCCTCGGCGACGCCGGCCCCCTGGACGAGGACGATAGCCGCGACCGCGAGGGCGCCGGTCACCAGGCTGAACGAGAAGAGCCGGAAGTCGGGCAGATGCGGGAGCGGGACGCCCCGCGGGATGCCGCCCTGGTCCCCGGCCCGGGCGACGCTGTCCGCGCCGGCGAGAACAACGACGACGGTCGGGATCACGAGGGCGAACAGCGAGCTCACGACGGCCACGCGGGTGCGGGCCAGCAGGGCCAGGATGGCCAGCGCGCCCAGCCCGGTGAGCAGCGAGGCCACGTTGATCCGGCCGGGATGGCTGAGCACGTCGAGCGCTTTGGCCAGGGGGAAAGATCCCTGGGCCGGCGCGCCGGTCAGATCGGCGATCTGACCGCAGACGATGTTGACCGAGATCCCGGTGAGGAAGCCGGTCATCACGGAGTACGAGACGAACCGGGTGTACCGGCCCAGCCGGACGAGGCCGGCGGCGATCAGCGCGACGCCGGCCAGGATCACCAGCAGCGCGATGGCGGCGGGACGCTGGGCCGGGGCCACGCCCTGCAGCGCCGAGCCCGCGGCCAGCGCGGCCGCCGACGTCGTCGTGATGACCATGAGCCGGGTATGGGAGCTGAGCCCGCCCGCGATGGGCCCGGCGAACCCCGCGTACAGTCCCTGCACCGGGTTGACGCCCGCCAGGACAGCCGCGGCCATGCCGTCCGGGACGCTGCTGATGGCGCGCGGCAGCCCGGCTACGATGTCCGCGCGCAGGTGCGCCCGTTCCGGGCCGATGGCGCGCACCCAGCGGCCGGCGGCGGCCAGGGACGAGCGAATCTGGTGCCCCACCTGTGCCGCCCTCCGCAGTACCGGGCCAGATCTGGGGAGGTTTGCCCCGGGATCAACCCAGATGATCCGCGCTGGCGGCCGTCCCGGGCTCACCCGTCCAGGGTGGTGGCGGCCTGCCCAGGCCGGCCTAGGGTTCAGCCGTGGAAGTAGCGGGCCAGGCTGCGCTGCGGCCCGGGAGCCCGCTGCGCACGCCGCGGGCGGCCGCGGTCGCCGGGATCATCTTCTCCGTGCTGCTGATCTCGGCGCTCGTGCTGCTCGAGATCTCGGTGCCGGCTCATCCCCGGGACCCCGGGAGATGGCTCACCGACTCGGGGCGGCGTACGGCGGTGGCGGTCGCGCTCAACCTCGTCCCGTTCGCCGGGATCGCGTTCCTGTGGTTCATCGGGGTGCTCCGGGACCGGATCGGCGAGCGCGAGGACCGCTTCTTCGCGACCGTGTTCCTGGGCAGCGGCCTCCTGTTCGTGGCCATGATGTTCGTGGCCGCGGCGGTCGGCGGCGGGCTCATCGCGGGCGTCTCGTCCGGGACGCCGGGCGCGGGCACCCTGGCGCTGGGCCGCAACGTCACGTCGATCCTGCTGAACGTCTACGCGATGCGGATGGCGGCCGTGTTCACGCTCACCGCCGTGACCATCGCGCGGCGCACCGCGATCGTGTCCCGGTGGCTCACCGTGGCCGGGCTGGTGACCGCGCTGCTGCTCCTGGTCGGCGTCGGCATCTCCGCCTGGGTGGAGCTGCTGTTCCCGGCCTGGATCCTGGCCCTGAGCGTGGATGTGCTGGTGGCGGGCCGGAAGGCCGAGCGCCTGCCTTAGCGGGCCGGCGCCGGCGCGGCCCCGTGGCAGCGTTTCCACGTGCGGCCGCCGCCGCACGGGCAGGGGTCGTTGCGGCCGCGCTGGGAGTCCTGTGCCGCGTAGGCCGCCATCAGCTCGGAGGGGGCCCGGTCCTCGCGGAGCAACCGGGTCATCGCTTCCATCGGCTGGCGGACGTGGTGGAAGAAGTCCTTGTAGCCGGGGCACAGGTAGTGCTGGCCGGGCTCGCCGTAGGGAGAGGTGGCGAACCGGTCTTTGGGGCAGCCGCCGTTGCAGGCGAACCGGACGTCGCAGTCCAGGCAGTACCGGGTCAGGGTGTCGTGCTTGTCCTGCCCGAACTTGCGCTGGGCGGGTGAGGCGACCAGTTCCAGCATGTGCCGGTCGGCGATGTTGCCCAGCAGGTAGCCGGGCTCGACATAGTGGTCGCAGGAGTACAGGTCGCCGGTGTGCTCGATGGCGAGCTGCTGCCCGCAGGTCTTGGCGTGCACGCACATCCCGCCGGGTTCGCCGTAGAAGTTGGCCAGCGCGGTGTCGAACATCTGCACATAGACGGTGCCGATGTCGCGGCGGACCCACTCCTCGAACACGTCGATGAGGAACCGGCCGTACTGGCCGGGCCCGATCGAGCGGTGCGTGACCAGGTTCCCGTCCTGGGTGTAGAGCGGCCGGCCCTTGACTCCGCCGCCCCAGCCGGCGTCGGCGATGGGCAGGGTCTGCTCGGTCGCCCGCTCGATGATGGGGATGTACTGGATGAACGCGGCGCCCAGCTCGTCGCGCAGGAACGTGTACACGGTGCGGCCGTGGTCGCCGTTGACCGCGTGCACCGTGGTGAGCACGTTCCAGTCGACCCCGTGGCGCTTGAGCACGTCCAGGCCGCGCATCACCCGGCCGAAGGTGGGCTTGCCGCCCTTGTCGACCCGGTACGCGTCGTGCATCTCCGGCGGGCCGTCGATCGAGATGCCGACCAGGAAGTCGTGCTCCTTCAGGAACCTGCCCCACTCGTCGTCGAGCAGGGTGCCGTTCGTCTGGATCGTGTTGAGGATCCGCTGGCCCGGCCGCGCGTACCTGCGTTCCAGCTCGATGGACCGGCGGAAGAAGTCCAGGCCCATCATGGTCGGCTCGCCGCCCTGCCAGGCGACGACCACCTCGGGGGCGCGGGCATGGGCCTCCAGCAGTTGCCGGATATAGGTCTCCTGCAGGCCGGCGGCCATCCGGAACTTACTGCCCGGGTACAGCATCTCCTTGGACAGGAAGAAGCAGTACTCGCAGTCCAGGTTGCACACCGCCCCCGTGGGCTTGGACATCACGTGGAAGGCCAGCGGAGCGCCCGGCACGGTCAGGATGTGCGGGCGCTCCGTCCCGGTCTGGGCAGGGGCGGCCTGGTCGGTGATCGTGGCCTCCCTACTCGCGCGCCAGCATGGCCTGCGCTTCGCGCTCGAGGTTCTCGTAGGGCTCCCCGCTGACGTCCACGGCGACTCGCCTGATCGTGCCGCCGGTGAAATCGTGGCCTGCTGGCCCGTCCGGGTAGTCGCTCGTCACTGCCTCGCCGCTGTCGCGGCCGACGCAGAGGCCCTCTCCGGCCAGGCTGAACATGCCGGGCTGGGTCCTGATCCGGCCTTCGCCGACCTTCATGTCGCCGTGGTACAGGGACAGGATCCCGGCCGAGACACCGGGCGGGTCCTCGCCGTCCTTGTCGAAGGAGGCCGAGAGGATCAGGTCCTTGCCGGCCGGGATGTCCTGCGTCCCGTCGATCTTCTGCTCCATCATGCCGACGAAGTTGTACACGTAGTGCAGCCGGTTGTCCTTCACGTACAGGGCATGCCCGCCGAAGCGCGATCCGTGCGCGAACAGCACGCCCTGCGCGCCCGGGCCGGGGATGTCGACCAGCGCGCCGATGGTGTACGACCGGTTGCGGACGTTCACCGCCTGCGCCTCGGGCACCTCCGCGGTATCGGGGAAGTAGGCGTACCGCTCCCGCGGCGAGGCCAGCTGCGGCCGCGGGGTCGTGATGATCTCCAGTGCCGACCGGTCGTCGAGCGGGAACGCGCCGTTGTCACCGGCCTCGGCGTACCACAGGTTGACCAGCTCGCGGAGCTTCCCCGGGTGCTCGGCCGCCAGGTCGTGCAGCTCCGCGCGGTCGGTGTCGGTGTGATAGAGCTCCCACGTGTCGTCGTTGAAGTGGCTCCAGCCGCTGAGGGTCGGGTGGGTGGTGATCGCTTTCCAGCCGTCGTGCCAGATACCGCGCGAGCCGAGCATCGAGAAGAACTGGGTCTGGCGGGCCGACGGCGCGGACGGGTCGCTGGCGCTGTAGCGCATGCTCACCCCGTCGATCCGGCTCTGCACGTGGCCCTTGATCGTGGCCGGGGCCGGCACGCCCAGCGTGTCCAGGATGGTCGGCACGATGTCGATGGCGTGGTGGTACTGGTGGCGCAGCTCGCCCTTGGCCGCGGCCGCGTCGGCGGTGGCCGCGGGCCAGGAGATAATGCACGGGTCGGCGGTGCCGCCGTTGAACTCGTACCGCTTCCACATCTTGAACGGCGTGTTGAACGCCATCGCCCAGCCGTTGGGGTAGTGGTTGTAGGTCCTGGTCCCGCCGAGCTCGTCGAGCATGGCCAGGTTCGACTTCATGTCGTCGGGGATGCCGTTCGCGAACTTCATCTCGTTGACCGACCCGTCCGGGCCGCCCTCGCCGCTGGCGCCGTTGTCCGAGACGACGATCACCATCGTGTTCTCGCGCTGCCCCGATTCCTCCAGGTAATCCAGCAGCCGCCCGATGTGGTGGTCGGCATGGGCCAGGAACCCCGCGTACACCTCGGCCATCCGCGCGAACAGCCGCTTCTCCTCACCGGAGAGCGAGTCCCATGACTTCGTGAAGTCCAGCGGCGGGAAGGGCTGGCCGCCGGGGCCCTTGCGGGTCTCCGGAGTGCCGATCGGGTTGACCGGCGGCAGCCCGGTGTCCGCCGGGACAATCCCCAGCTGCTTCTGCCGGGCCAGCGTCTGCTCCCGCAGCGCCTCGTACCCCATATCGAAGCGGCCCTTGAACTTGTCCGCCCATTCCTTGGAGACGTGATGCGGCGCATGCGCCGCGCCGAGCGCGTAATAGAGGAAAAACGGCTTGTCCGGCGCGATGACCTTCGCGTCCGTGACGAACTCGATCGCCTTGTCGGTCAGGTCCTCGGTGAGGTGGTACCCCTCGGCCGGCGACTTGGGCTGGTCCACTGGGTGATTGTCGTAGACCAGGTCCGGATACCACTGGTTGGTCTCGGCGCCCAGGAACCCGTACCAGCGCTCGAACCCCCGTCCCGAGGGCCAGTTCCGCCGCGTGGACGCGACGTTCATCTCCACGGTCGGGCACAGGTGCCACTTGCCGACCATGTAGGTGTTCCAGCCTCGTTCCGCCAGGATCTCCGGCAGCATGCCGTTTTCCGGCGGGATCGTCCCGCTGGCGTTGGGGAACCCGACCGCTGCCTCGGTGATGCAGGCCATCGAATTACGGGTGTGATTACGCCCGGTCAGCAGGCACGACCGGGTCGGCGAGCACAGCGCCGTGGTATGCCACTGCGTGTAGCGGATCCCGTCCGCCGCGATCCGCTCGATGTTCGGCGTCTCGATCGGGCCGCCGTAACAGGACATCGCCGAGAAGCCGACATCATCCAGCACGATGTAGACGACGTTCGGTGCCCCGTCCGGCGCTTTCGGCGGCTCGAACGGGGACCAGTCCGGGACCGAGTCACGGATATCAACGTTGATCGTTCCCTTGAACGGCTCGCTCACTGTGCACTCCTTGTCGCTGAGGTTCCCGATCCGGCCGTCCGGGGCGGGGTGCGCTAGACCGGGCCGGGCCGGGCCAGGCCGGGGGCCAGCACCAGCCCAGGCGCCGCGGCCACGATTCCGGGCCGGCCAGCCTGCGGCGCGACGGCGCGCAGGACTCCCGGATCACCCAGCGCCAGATTCGCCAGCGCGTCACTCGTGGCGTCGCCGACGGCCGCCTGGGCGGGCATAGTCATGGCCGGGGTCCTTTCCTGCGTGCTCGGGGACCGGATTTCCGCGGGCGGTCCCGCGGTCCACACTGGCACCACCCCGGCTTCCCGGGATCACCCGCGGCGGATGGTGCCAACCGCCCGGGCGGGCGGTGCTGGCGCTGCTCAGCCGCCGTCCGTGGATGGCATGCCCTCCCCGGCGTCCGGCCCCCGGTCGTGCAGCCGGCGCATCTCCAGGACCTCCACCCCGAACTCCTCGAGCCGGGCCAGGAGGCCGTGCACGGCCGCCGCATCGGGCAGCGGTCCGTGCAGGACGGTTTCCACCGGTTCCACGGACGCGGTCAGCCGCTCGAAATCCAGCAGGGCTTCGGGCGGGAGGACACCCACTATCCGGATCTCGTAGTAGGAGGGTGTCACCGCTGCTCCCTATGGGTGTGAACAATCCGTGTGGGCCGGCAATCCGTCTGTGGGTGAGCAATTCAGTAACCACCACACTGCTGCCCCCCGGCTCGCGGCGCCCCACTCCAACCGGGTGAGTCACCCTGGTGAGATCCGGGGTGGGGTGATGACAAATCACCCGGAGCGCGCGCAGCGTGGGTAGGTGAGCCGGACCGCCCCCAGATCTGGCTCGACACTGGCGGTGTCCCCGGGGAGAGGCCGACGGCCGGACGGGACTGCCGTTAGGAAGAGGGTGGTACCGATCGGCACCAGTTCCCGCGTGCGCACCATGACCCCTCCCGGCGGACCGCCCGCCGGGGAGGCCGATCCCGTCCTCACATCCAAGATCACCGCACCGGGCCTGCCGGACTGGGCCGTGCCCCGGCAGCGGATCGCGACCATCATGGCCGAGAGCAGCCGCGCCCCGCTGACCATGGTCACGGGCCCGCCCGGGGCCGGCAAGACGATGGCCATCGCGCTGTGGGCGGCTACCGGGGACAGCCCAGGCCCGCGGGCCTGGATGACGGTAGACGATTACGACAACCGCCCCCGGGTGTTCTGGTCCTACGTGACGGCCGCCCTGCGGGCTGCCGGTGTCCAGGTCGACCCGCTTCCCCCCGCGATGACCAGCGGGAACGACGTCGACCACGGTTTCCTGCTGCGGCTCGCGTCTGACCTGGCCGGGCAGGACCCGCCGGTCACCCTGGTCCTCGACGACCTCCAGCTGCTCACCGCGCCCGCCGCCCTGGATGGCCTGGCGTACGTCCTGAGGAATGCCGCGCCGGGCCTGCGCCTGATCGCCGCGTCACGGATGGACCCGCTCCTCCCCCTGCACCGCTACCGGCTGGCCGGGGAACTCGCCGAGATCCGGGCTGGGGATCTGGCCTTCAGCGTGGCCGAATCCGCCCTGCTGCTGGCCCAGCACGACATCGCCCTGCCAGATTCGGCCATTGAGTCTCTGACCCGGCGGGCTGAAGGCTGGGCGGCCGGCCTGCGCCTGGCCGCCATCTCGCTGGAGGGGCACCCCGACCCGGCGCAATTCGTCAAGGAATTCGCGGCTGAGGACAGCTCCATCACCGGCTACCTGGTCGAAGAGGTGCTGGATGCCCAGCCCGCACCGGTGCGGGAACTCCTCCTGCGCACCAGCATCCTGACCCAGGTCAGCGCGGATATCGCCGATGCGCTCACGGACGGCGGGGATGCCGCGAGCACGCTGCCGGAGCTTGCCCGCACGAATGCGTTCGTCCGGTCCGCCGGTCACGGCTGCTATCGCTACCACGCCCTGTTCGGCTCGGTCCTGCGCCTGAAGCTCCGGCGCGAGTGCCCGGGCCAGGTCCAGGACCTGCACCGGCGGGCCGCCGAATGGTACTGGCGCCACGGATCACTCGGCGAGGCGGTCCGCCATGCCGCCGAGTCGGGTGACTGGCAGTTCGCGGCCCGGATGGTCGTCGCCGAACTCGCCATCGGCCAGCTCATCGACCCCCGGGGAGCACAGCCGCTCACGGACAGGTTCCGGCGCATGCCGCCGGGAGCAGAGCCGGAGGCCTTGCTCGTGTCCGCCGCCCTGGAACTGGCCCGCACCGACGGCCAGCCCGATGGCACCGCGCTCCGCGCTGCGGAAGCCATCCTGGAGCACCGGCCCGCGGGCGGGGACGTCCCGGCCCGCCTGGCGGCGGCGCTGGTCCGCGCCGCCCTTGCCCGCCGCACCGGAGATCATGCCGCGGCGGCGGGCGCCGCGGCCCAGGCGGACGAGCTGCTCGGGGGCATCCCCGGGGCCCAGCTCGCCCGCCATCCCGAGGTCCGGATCGAGGTGCTGTCCGGCCGCGGCCTGGCGGAACTCTGGGCCGGCGATTTCGGCCAGGCCGCCGATACCCTCCGGGCGGCAGCGGAGGCCGTGGCGCCTGACAGCACCATCGAGCGGGCCGGCTGCCTCGGGAACCTCGCGCTCGCGGAGGCTTTGCGGGGACACCTGACCCGCGCGGGCGGGCTGGCTGATGAGGCGCTCGCGGGCCATTCCGCAGGCCCGGCGGCCGCGGTCGCCCTGGCGTGCGTGCATCTGGACCGGGGCGAGCTCAGGGACGCGCACGCCCGGCTCAAGCTGGCGGAAGACACCCTGCGGCTCCGGCCGGATCCGCTGATGGAGGCCCTGGCCCGTTCGGTTGCCGTGCGCTACGCGCTGGCTGAAGGTCACACCAGGCCGGCCAGGGGAATGCTCGGCCGGGCCCGGGCGGGCTGGTCGCTTCCCGCCTGGCTTGATCACCGGATGCTTCTCCTGGAGGCGAACGCGTGCGCCGCCGATGGTGCCACCGAGGCTGCGGTGGCCGCGGCGGAGAGCGCCGCCCCGCGATCCCACCTGGATGCGGCGGTGGCGCTGGCGCAGACCTGGCTGGCTGCGGGGAATCCCCAGGCGGCCAGGCGCGCCCTGGGGACGCCGGGCGGCGGCACCGCCGCGGCCCCGGATTACGCCCGGGTGGAATCGTGGCTCGTCGAGGCCAGGCTGGGCTACCGGTCCGATGATCGCGAGCGGGGCTACCGGTCCTTTGAGCATGCGCTGCGGCTCGGCAGCGCCGAGCAGTTGCGGCTGCCCTTCATCATGCAGCGGGCCTGGATCCGGCCGGTGCTCCGGCAGGATCCCCGCCTGGCCCGGGCCTACCAGTCCCTGCTCAAGCCCACGGTGATCGGTCCCGGCCAGGTCCTGGCCCCGCCGCCCGGTGATGCGGCCCCGCTGATCGTGGAGCAGCTCAGCCAGCGTGAACGTGAAGTGATCCAGCATGTGTCCGACATGATGAGCACCGCCGAGATCGCCGCGGAGATGTACATCTCGGTGAACACGGTCAAGACCCACCTCAAGAGCATCTACCGCAAGCTGTCGGCCGGCCACCGGAGAGAGGCCGTCCGGCGGGCCCGGCAGCTCCACCTGGTCTAGAGTCCCGTCCGGTGGCCTGGCTGGCTAGGCCGCCCGGTGGTCACAGAACCCCGGACTCGTGCGCCCGCGCCACGGCGTCATGCCGGGTGGATACGCCGAGCTTGCGGTAGATGGCCTGCGCGTGGGACTTGACCGTGTTCGGTGACACGTACAGCTCCAGCCCGATCTCCCGGAGGGACATCGTCCCGCGCAGCAATTGCAGGACGGCCACCTCCCGCCCGGTGAGCGCGCTGCCCGGCGGTGCCGCCGCGTGGGGGGGCCCGAGCTGCCGCCCGAGGCCGTCCAGCCGGCCCTGGAGGGCCTCCACCCCGTCCGGGAACGCGGCCAGCGTCTGCTGCGCTTCACCGAGGAGTTCCCCGGCGCGGGTCATCTCACCCAGGGACAGGTGCACCTGGGCCAGCCCGAGCCGGGCTTCCAGCGTGGCCCAGGGACTCATCCCCGGAGTGCTCCGCCGGGTCCGGATGGCGCGCTCGAATTCGGTGCGCGCCTCACCGAGGCGCCCCTGCGCGGCCCGGACCGCGCCGGCCGCGGTGTGGGCCAGTGATCCCTGAGGCGCCTCGGTGATGCCGTCCTGGATGGCGAGGCTGCGGGCCGTCCGGGCCAGATCGTCCGCCCGGTCGGTCTCGCCCCGCCCGGCCGCGATCAGGGACAGGACGGAGAAGGCCAGGACGCCGGGCAGGCTGGCCGACCATTCGCTGCGGGCGGCCTCCTCGAGCGCCGCCTCGGCGGACTCAAGGTCCCCGGACAGGTAGAGGCTGAAGCCATAGGCCGCCCGGGCCAGGGTGGACCACGGCGATCCCGGGTCGGTTTCCAGCTCGGCGGCCCGGCGCGCCGACTCGCGCATCGCCGGCAGGCCCTCGAACCCGTAGACGCCGCGCAGCAGCGCGGCGGAGGACTCCAGCGAGACCAGCCCGTCCGGCGTTGGCCCGGCCCCGCGGGCCGCCTCGATGACCAGGAGCCAGCGATGCATCTGCTCCGGCTCGCCGGAGAGGGCCGCGGTCCAGGCTGCGCAGTGCGCGGCGATCGGGTGAGCGGCGATCTGCTGGTCCGGGAGCGAGCGCAGCCACGCCTGGACCGTTCCTATCCGGCCCGCACTCACGTACGCGTACCAGTGGCGCGCGATGATGTCCACGGCCCCCGGCACGTCGCCGGCGGCCAGCGCATGACCGATCGCCTCTTCCACCCAGCCCGAGGCCAGATACCAGGCGCTGGCCCGCTGGTGCAGCGCGGGCCCGATGCCGGGCCCGGCCCGGGCCAGCTCGCTGGTGAGCACCTGCGCGAACAGGTGGTGGTAGCGGAACCACTCCCGGGTCTCGTCCAGCGGGACGACGAACAGGTTCTCCCGCTCGAGAAGATCGATGATCTCCGCCGCCTGGCCTGACCCCAGCACGGCATCGCACAGCGGGGCGCAGAACCGGCCGAGGATAGAGGTCCGCGCCAGGAACTGCCGGATCACGGCGGGCTGGCGGCTGAGCACCTCCTCAGCCAGGAAATCGACGACGAACCGGTTGGTGCCGCTGAACTGCCGGACGAACGCGCCGGGCGAGGGATGGCCGCGCAGCGAGAGCGCCGCGAGGTAGAGGGCGGCGGGCCATCCTTCGGTCCGCTCGACAAGATCGGCCAGGTCACCCGGGGTCAGTTCGGTGCCGGACACGGCCTGGACCAGCGCGGCCGCCTCCGGGCGGGTGAAGCACAGCTCGCGCGTCCTGATCTCGACCATGCCGCCGATGGTCCGCAGCCGCGCGAGCGGCAGCCGTGGGTCCGACCGGGTGATGAGCACCAGGACCACGGACGGCGGAAGGTGCAGCAGGAGGGATGCCACCTGCTCGTGGCACTCCCGTTCCCGGATGACATGGAAGTCGTCCAGCACCAGGACGACGGGTTCGGTGAGACCGGCCAGCCAGCCGACCAGTTTCGGGATCACCGCGTTGGTGATGTCCGGGGCGTGCGCCCGGAGCGCCCGCTGGATGTCCTGGCCCGGGAGCTCCGGGCAGGCTCGCTCCAGGGCGGACACGACATGCCACCACAGCCGGCCGGGATCGTCGTCACCCGGGTCGAGTGACAGCCAGGCGAACCGCCGGCGCTCGATCGCGCTGGACCGCCACTGCGCCACGAGGGTGGTCTTGCCGAAGCCGGGGGGCGCGTCGACCAGGACGAGCTTGGCCGGCGCCGCGTGGGCGAGCTGGCGGAGCAGCCCGGGCCGCGGGACCCACTCGGCCCGCACGTCGGGCGCGTGCAGCTTGGATTCGATGGGCAGGTCGAGGTCAGGACGCAGCACCGGGGACCCGGGCACCGCGCGAAGAGCGCGTTCTGGCGGTCGCTGCCGCTGCGCACGCCCATCTCCGGACACCAATTCACGATGCGCGCCGGTGCCCGGGCTGGCCAGGGCCGAAAGTCCTTTTCCGGACACGATGCC
>JAOPYP010000107.1 GCA_025964635.1 Actinomycetes bacterium
GCCGGACCGGACTGACCTGGGTGCGCAACAGGTTTCGAACCTGTGACCCCTCGCTAGTAGGACTGTTATCACCACTACCCCGACCTGCGGCTCGTCCCGTCCGCTGAGGTCAGCAGCGAGCAGAAGCCGGTGGCTGGCCGCGACTCTAGCCGCGGCGCCCGAACGCACGGCGTCGCGAGCCCGCGCGCTGCTGGCCGCCTCTGCCATTGAGGTGCGACGCGGTGACCCCACCGCCCGTCAGATCGACCTCGGCATCGAGGCCGTGGCGATCATGCGTGCTGTCGGTGACGACCGGGCGCTCGCACAGACCCTGCACCTGACCGGTCTCCTGGCGTGGGTGTCCGATCACGGTTGGCAGCGCGCGGTCGACCTCGTCCAGGAGGCCCGCACGCTGGCCACTGCCGCCGGTGACGCCGGTGCCGTGGCCAGCGCCACCCACACCCTTGGCGTGATCGCTGTGTCGCGGGGCGCCGGCCCGCAGGCGGAGGAACACTTCGAGCAGGTGCTCGGCCTGCTCGAAGGACTCACCCCCGACCTGCCACCATTCTTCTTTGTCGTAACACCGGGCCACTTCTGGGAAATCGGCCCCGGTGGGCTGCCGCGGCTTCCATTCACCGAGACCGTGCTGCTGTTCCGCCGCGCCGGGACCGAACAGGCGATGGCCTACACCTTGTCCAATCTGTCCTACGCGGTGAGCCTGGCCGGCGACCCGGCACGGGGCCGCCGGTTGCTCGAGGCAGCGTCAGCGCCTTCCACCGCTGCGGCGACCAGCACGGCGGCGCGCTGGCGCTGTGCCGCCTGGCCAATGTGCACCGGATCGCCGGTGAGCTCGGCGAGGCGGCCGAACTACTCGAGCGCAGCATGGCGATCCGTCGCAGCCTGGCCGATCGGCGCGGGGTCGGTATCACCGTTATCAGCCAAGGCCTGGTCGCCGGCGCCGCCGGAGATCTGGGACGGGCCGATCGGCTGCTGCGCGAGGCGCTTTTGCTCTTCGACGATATGGAGGACGAGCCCGGACGCTGGGGCACCCTGCTCGACCTCGGCCTGATTCTGCTCGACGCCGGCGAGCACGAACGAGCGCGGCGGGTGCTGCGCCAGTGGCGCGACCTGCCGCCCATCTCGTGGACGTTTCGACCCCGGGCCTGGGCGCTGCTGACCCTGGCCGCGCTGGAGCGACGCTGCGGCGACGAGGTCGCGGCCGCCCGATGCCTGGACGAAGCGCGACGCGGCTTCCTCGCCCTGGCCGACGAGCCCGGGCTGGCATACCTGGACAGCCACGCTGAGCCGCTGCTAAGCGGGCGCTGAGCGGGCCGCCATACGGTCGCGGCGACATGCTGACCTGAACAAGGGAGACACCATGGCCACCACGGCCAATGCACGCGAGGTCATCGGAGAAGCCACCCTCGGCGAACTGGAGGGCACCCTGCGGGGGCGGCTGGTGCGACCATCCGACCCGGACTACGACCAGGCGCGGTTGGTGTGGAACGCCGCCCACGACCGTCGTCCGGCGCTGATCATCCGCTGCGCCGGCACCGCCGACGTCATGCGGGCGGTGGAATTCGCGCGCAGTGAAGGGCTCCAGCTGGCCGTACGCAGCGGCGCGCACAGCGTCGCCGGATTCTCCACCTGCGACGGCGGGGTGGTCATCGACATCTCGTCAATGAAGGGCATCCGGGTCGACCCGATCGCCCGGCGGGCGGTCGCGCAGGCCGGGCTCACCTGGGCAGAGTTCGACCACGAGACGCAGGCGTTCGGCCTGGCCGTCACCGGCGGTCTGGTGTCGAGCACCGGCATCGCCGGATTCACCCTCGGCGGCGGGATCGGCTGGCTGTTGCGCGAGTACGGGCTCACCTGTGACAGCCTGCTCTCGGCCGACGTAGTGACCGCCGATGGCCAGCTCGTCACGGCCAGCGAGCACGAGCACCCCGACCTGTTCTGGGCGCTGCGCGGCGGCGGCGGCAACTTCGGTGTGGTGACGTCGATGGAGTTCCGCCTGCACCCGGTCGGCCCGCTCGTCTTCGCCGGTCCGGTCTTCTACGCCGGCGCGGCGGCCGTCGAGGTGCTCCGGGGCTGGCGCGACCTCACCGAGACCATGCCCGACCAGCTCACCACCCTGGCCAACATCCTCATCGCGCCGCCGGTGCCGTTCCTGCCCGAGGCGGTGCACGGCCAGTTGGTGGTCGGGATCCTCGGTGTCTATGCGGGTTCCGTCGAGGACGGCGCCAAGGCCGCCCAGCCGCTCCGCACCTTGGGCGAGCCCCTGGCCGACCTCATGGGCCCGATGCCCTACACGGCCATGCAGAGCCTGCTCGACCCGCTGTGGACCGCCGGGGCCCAGAACTATTTCACCGGCGCACTCCTCGGCGGCTTGACCGACGAGACGATCGACACCCTGCTGGCCCGGCACGCCTCCGGTCGGGCGCCGATCCGGGAGCTGCATCTGCACCACTGCGGGGGCGCCATGGCCAGGGTCCCGGCGGCCGCCACCGCCTTCGCGCACCGCAACGCGGCGTACGTTCTCAACATCATCGCCCGGTCACCCGATCGCGAGGGGTTCCCCGAGCACGTCGGATGGGCGCGCGCGACCCACCGGGCCGTGGACCCGTGGACCACCGGCGGCGCATACGTCAACTTCACTTCCGAATCCGGGGCGGACAAAGTGCAGGCGTCCTACCCGCCCGACACGTATGCCCGCCTGGTCGCGGTCAAGGACCGGTACGACCCGACCAACCTGTTCCAGCTCAACCAGAACATCCGCCCCTCCGGCCGTAGTTGATCAAATACCCGCTACCACGGTCGCCCACCCGGGCCTGGCCCCCACTGAGGGCGGGGTGGTGAGATCGCCCGCCTGTGTGGGTACCTGCCACTGGCGATCGGCGATGCTGGCCCGCCGGCTGCATCATCACCCCGCCTGGTCCACGGCGGCCCTGGCTGCCGAGCTGGCCGCAGCCAGGGACCGGCTGGGGTTGATGCACGCCGAGAACCTGTCGGTCGCCCGCCGCGTTCGACCTGGCTTACCAAGTTCTGACCGCGGGTCAGCGGCAGCTCTTTCGCAGGCTGGGTCAGCAGCACCGCGCCGGCGATGTCTATGCCGTCCAGCAATACGGAGAACCTGGGAATCGCGTTCGTCTTGGCGCCGACCTCTACCTGGCCCAAGACGGCGCCGTGAGCATGGCCGGGGGCAGCCAGCAGGTGATCACCGGCTTCTCCGCCGCGGGCCGAGCCTCGTAAGGTTTTCCCGTCCACCGCGATGACCCGCCGGGCCACCGGTCCTGGCATGGTGGCCTGCTGCGTCCGCGTCAGCGGCCCATTCCGCAGCGCTACCGGCTGCCGTGCACCGAGAACGCCTCAATCGCGCGACTTGCGACCCGGGCGGCGGCGCGCATCATGGTGGGCGCGTCATCGTGCCCCGCCGTGGCGACGAGCCCGACCCGCGCGCTGCAGCTAGCCAGGCCCCGGACGGTGCCGCTAGCCGGGTGCGCACATTGACGCTGGCAGCGATGACCACAGCCTGCGGGCGCGAAATGCTTGGGTGAATCACCGGCTCCGGCAAGGTCCTCAGCCGCCCCGCACGTTCTGGTCCTACACGCCCGATCCGAGAGTCCCGTTCACCTGACACACCCGACCCACACCGCCAGACGGAACGGAACTGCCATGAACCGCCCCCACACCACCGAACACCAGGCGCAGCGCGTCGAAGAACTGGTCTCCTGGACTGGCCGTGAGCGGCTCCGATTTCTGTGGTACCGGTTCCGCTTGACCGTGAGTGAAATGAACTACGCGGTCCGGCGAATGACCGAGCTCCAGATGCGCTTCCCATGACGAGGTGCAGGCCGCGCTGTCACCCGTACCGAACTCGCCGATCTAAGCGCCTCTAACGATCTTCAATTGTGAGGGTTACTGAAGGAGTGTGAGGTCAAGGCCGGTCTTGGCCCGGCCGGCTCGCGAGGCGAAGAACGGGTGGCCAATGGACAGCAGCGCCTCGCGTTCGTCTGGGTCGGCACGCAACACGAGCAGCGGGTCGGGCTTGCCGGCCGGGCCCTCCCATGCCACGAGCAAGCAGAACGACCTCCGGCGGATGTCGAACGAGTGCGCCGTCGATCTCGTTCTGGTTAGTGAGCCGTCGACCCGCACCGTCACCTCGGGCAGCGCCAGGCATAGCGTGCGGACCCCGCTCGAAGATGTCCTCCGGGACCTCTGTGGGCGCGCTCGCGCGAGCACTCCGGCGCGCCGCCGGCGAACCACCGTCGTTCCCTTGCCGCATGGCGACCTACCGGCGGAACGCGGCCCGGACCGCGGCTGCGGTGGAGCTGTAGTACTCGGGTGGTTCGATGAAGCCCCACTCGTTGAACGGGCGGCCGTTGGTGAGGGCGCGTCGGTAGCCGAAACAGGCGAGGTAGAGCGTCCGGATGTACATGACCGCCTCGAGCCGGCCGAGTTCGTCGCCGGTCGGCTCGACATGCCGGCGGTAGGCGTTGACGGCAGCGTCGATCCACTCCTGGTTCGGCCGACGTGGGTTCCACGAACCCGTGCCCCACACCAGGTAAGCGAAGTCGGCGAGGCGCGGTCCGCGCCCGGACGCTTTCCAGTTGATCGCGACTGGCCCTTGTTCGCTCAGGACGGCGTGATCGGGGGCGTGGAGGAGATTTCCGTGGAGCAAGCCCTCTGGAAGGCCGTGACCGTCGTCGGCCGAGCGCACCTGGTCGCGGAGCTGCTCGAATCGCTCGCGCTCGGCGGCCGCGACCTTCGTGTCGACGGCGTCGAGAAACGACAGGGCCGCCAGCAGGTCCTGACGCGGCGCGCCCTCACGGCTCGGGTCCTCACCACTCGCTCCACCCGGGCGGCCGGCGGAATCGTCGTAGGGCAGCGCGTGCAGCCGTCCGAGCAGCTCACCCATCATGGCGAACTTCGCGGCACCGTCGGGGAGCTGGACGCCTTCAACGAACCACGTCACGAGGACCGCACTGCCATCGAAGTCAGATACTGCATCATCGACCGCCAGGCGCTCCGCCGGAAAGTCATGCTGCTCCAGGAATCGCAGGATCGCGGCGTCGCCCCCGGCACCGGCACGGGGCCGAGCCGGGGGAAACGCGCGGGCGACCCACGGGTCGCCGTCCTTCCTGTCGATGCGGAAGACGTAGGTCTTGTGCACACTGAGCTTGGTCGCCGCGACCGGGTCTATGCCGTAGCGATCCCGGAGATGGGCGAGAAGCAGCTCAGCCACGGGCTCGTGGTTCATTCGCGCACCGAGACCCTCGAGATCCGTCAGCGCTGCGGTGTAGCGCTGCCCAGTCTCCCCGGCGTGGCGCCGGACAACCTTCTTGAAGCTGGCGTCCCTGGTCATGGACAAGCCTCCCCTTGACACCCTCGTCCCCCAGCGACGCAGTGTTGGAAGATGGCCTGTGACAATGACGACCGAGAGGGCAAATCCCCTTCGCCAATAGAACCCCGACTGGGGCCCATGTTCCACAGCTCGGCGACCGGCCGCCACCGTGAACGTACTCTCCCTGAGGCGCTCGGTCTTCGTCAAGCGGTTCACCCACGAGATGACACTGCGGGAAGTGCCGGCAGTAAGGCCCGGACGACCAGAGCGATGCAGCCGACCGAACCTCGATCGCGAGCCCAGCCCGGATGCGCGACCCGAATTCGCGAACTGACCGCATACGCGGCGACGGGCGACCGTCCCAGAACGCGCTCCGATTCAAGATCCTCCGGCGCCCCGAACCGCCGGGAGGGGGCGCACATAACGGCTGCGGTCAGTCCGGCCGGCGCAGCGACGGATTCGGCGTTCGGCGCGCATTAGCCCGGTTAACGACCAGGTGATCGATCACTGTGCGTGATCACTAGTCCATGGGGGTTCAAGTCGGTTTCATGGGGGTTCGACTCGGGTCGCTAGCCGTCAAGCCTGGCTCCGGCCACTGAATCACTCTGGCCAGCAGTTGCCCAAGGCGGCAGGCAGCGTTTCTGCACGTCAGAGCGCATACGGCCTATCCGTCTGCTGTAGATCGACTTCGGCGCCATAGCACATAGAGCAATGTGCCAGCCGGCCCGGCAGGACCACCCCACAGACCCCAGCGGCCACCAGCCGCGGCGAACCCGCGGGGAGCGCACGCGCGATACCCGCCCCGGCGCAGCGAGGCGCCTTGCTGCGGCGATCAACTGGGGTGTGCACACCAGGCCGACCTGGTGCACCAGATCGACTCCAGGCCGTACCGGAAACATCCGGATCTGCATGATGAGCGGAAGTTGATCGTGCCGCCAGATTTCGAGTGTCCCGGCAGCGCTTTCCTGTCCGAGTTGACGCCGACTACGCCCGCGGAACTACAGTCGCGGTGAGAGGCCCGCTGACTTCTGATGAGTTGCTGATACAAGCTGGGGGGCAGGCGGATGCAAGACGGGCCACGTCTTCTAGTCGCAGCCGCGCTGGGAAAGATCATCGAACCCTTTCTCCGTCAGTCCATGAGCGGCGCCACGGTGCGGATCGCTGAGGACAAGGAGGCAGTGGAGCGCGCGGTCAGCGATCGCCTGAGGTTCGACGTGGTGGTTGCCGACCTCACTTGGAATGACTATGCGATCGAATATTCGTTCGACGGACTTGATGTCCTGGACATCCTCCGGAGCGCGCGCAGGCAGGCGCCCGTGATATTCGCCGCCCAGGGCCACGGAATCGAGCGCGATCACTTGGACGAGGCAGTCGACCAGCCCGAAGTGGTGGGTATCTACCGGAAGGCCACGGGCCCTCAGCCACTGGTAGAGGCCGTGGATATTGCTGTCCGAGGGGGGAATCTAATGGGTCCCCAGTTTCCACCGAGCGACAGTCCACACGATATTCCGCGAATACATAAATATTTCAGTAAGGGGAAAGGCGTGACTGCCGCACGCCTGGCTGGGGCGATCGCCTCAGGCCGGGCAGTCAATCACGAAACACTTGCCAGTTCCGCGCACGTTGGATACGACACCGCCGCAAAGCTTGTCGATTATCTTGGGCCTCTCATACGTGATCGCGGTGAACATAGCTGTGAGCTTAAGATGACGCCTGAGGTCGTTTACCGATGGTGTGGTGAACATGCGCGATACATTTTGAGCTGGTGTCGCCGGAACGGCCATGACGACATTGCAGCGCGCGTCAGGGCCACGCCCCGGCCGCCGGAAGGCTCGCCCGGCGCTTCAACTGGCTTCCCGGGACCTGAGGGCGGCTAGGTCGGGGGCACCTTGCCACCGTGTGCCCCTGCTGGCACCGCACCAACGTGCGGCATCTCAGTCACTGGGGCGAGGTCGGTCCGCAGGCGAGCGGAGCCGCCTGAGACTGGCATGCAAATTCTTGCATGAAGGAATCGAGATCCAGCAAGGTTCCGCCTGATCGTTTCCGGCATCGACTCTGCGGCTTAAGCCCCAGATATAACTGAATATGGCCGACGCTGTGGTCGAGAGAAGTTGGGGCGGAAGGTGGCCCACGGCGGCGAGAGCAGGGGGGGCCTCGCTCGCTTGCGGAAAGACAACTCCGGGCAGCGTCTGCCGCGGTGCCGGGTAGCCGACATCGTCACCGACGACGTTGGCTACCCGGCCTACACCATTCACCTTCGGAGAATTCGATTTAAGGGGCTGTGAGCAGCTTCTCGATCGCTTCGATGGCCTGCGCGTTGTCCTGGTAGCGGACCGCGTGGATGCCCGCTTCCCGCGCGCCATCCACGCACCGGTCCGCGTCGTCGAGGAATACCGTCTCCTGGGCGCGGAGGTCGAGGGGTGCGCAGATCAGGGCATAGACTCGGGGATCGGGCTTGCTCATCCCGGCCTCGTGTGAATAGACGATCTCGTCGACGAGGTCCTCGAATCCGTAGGCCGCCCGCTGTCGTTCCCTGGCGCCGACGAAGCTGTTACTCAAGATCCCGGTGCGATACCGCGGCCGCAGCCGGCGCATGTACTCGATCAGCTCGGTATTCGCGGTGCCCAGGTACTCACGCCAGATGTCGGCCATGAACGCCGCGAGCTGCTGCCCGTCCAGGCCGAGGCGATCGGTGATTGCCTGGTGCACGCCGTCCTGGGTGATCGTACCGATGCCGCCGCTTGCCCAGATGTCGTGCATGCGTTTGCTGAGTTCCCCGGCAGGCAGCCTGAGCCGGGTCTCTCACAGCTCGGTGACACCAAGATCCGGGATGATCTCCAATACGCCACCGATGTCGAACACCACCGCGCGGATCGCCATGACGGCCAATGCCTCCTTACCCCGGGCGCTGTACCCGGTTTGCTCCACGCTGCGGCCTGCCCCAAGGGAACAGCCAGGTCATGCGCGACAGCGCTCGCTCGACGTCATCGGACCGGCAGTCTCGGTCGCGTCGAGGTCACCGACCGCGACGACATGCCGCCCGGACTTCACGATCCACGTGCCGGGCAGCGGGACGCGGTCAGCCGCGCAGTCGCCCGCGACAAACCCGGTGACGTCGGTGGTCATCCCCGCGATGATGGCCGGTGTGGAGGAGGTCGAGGTCGTCGTCGCCCATCACGAGCGCGCGACCCTGCGCGTCGGCGACGTGTTCCTGAAGATCGACGCTGATCAGACCCGCACCGACGTCGAGGTCGAAGCGATGGCTATCGCGCCGGTCCCGACCCCGGAGATCCTGTGGCGGAAGCCGCCCGCGCTCGCGCTCGCCGCCCTCCCAGGGACGGCACTCGGCCGCCTCGGCGAGCCATCTACCGCGTCGCCGGCCGCGTGGGCCGCGGCGGGTGCCGCCGCACGGACGCTGCACGACGCGCCGCTGCCGCCATGGCCCGGCCGGAGCCCCGGCGAGCTCGCATCGCACCTCGACGGCGAATGCGAGTGGCTCGTCGCCAACGACGTCCTTCCCACCGACGTGGTCACACGCAACCGCCAGCTCGCCGAGACTGCGCTCCGGCCGTGGACACCGGTGTTCATCCACGGCGACCTGCAGGTCGACCACGTCTTCGTCGCCGGTGATGAGGTGAGCGGCGGATCGTACTCGCCTCCTGAAGAGCCACACCCCTCGCGTGTAACGGGCGTGGTAGGAACAAGTCCGCGATGATGCGACCGATCCCGGATGGTCTATCGGTCACCAGAGCCCCGCACGCCGCCAGTTGACCTATGGTCGGGCCGCCAGGCGGGTCGGGGGCAGCAGTCAGAGCCGGCTGTCCGGGCTGAGCGCCGGCCGCTGGTCCCGGATTTCCACCTGGCCTGACTCCTGCGAGCCCGCGAAAACAGCAATCTGAACCCGGCCAGATTTGCGTCCGCTCGGTATCCGACTGCGCATAACAGATCTCCTTCAGGGCACGCTAAAGCGCCGGAATCGACCCGGCGCGCAGCGAAGACGTGCTTGTACCAGCAGGCTGACCTGCTGTAACGAATTCCGGGTGCCCGGAAGCCGGGCAGGCTTGTTTTTCCCCAGTCACCTCCTTGTAACGAAATACGCCCCTTGACGTAATATTTAGCGTCCTCCTACCATGACGCCATACGCAACTAGCGTTTCACGATACGAAACGACGACTCAGGGCTAATCACACGATTACCCAACGCCAATCAACCCTGGGTGACGGAGGCAGCGGCATGGCCGATTACGGCGGCGACGATCACACCACCAAGGCCGGATCGACCGTTCAGTCGGTTGAGCGCGCGGCGGCGCTGCTGCTCGCACTAGCCGAGTTCCCCCGGGGCGCATCGCTCTCCGAGCTCAGCGCGGCTACGGGCCTGCACAAGAGCACCGCCCGGCGGCTGCTGCTGACCCTCTCGGCCAAGGCCCTCGTCCGGCAGGTGCCGCCGGCGGACCACTACACCCTCGGAGCCCGGGTACCCGCCCTGGGCCAGGCCGCCCAGCGCCATCTGCTGCTTGGCCCGGTAACACACCGGATCCTCGTGGAGCTGAGGAACGAGACTGTGGAAACGGTCCACTTGGCGACGCCGGACAAATTCGAGCTGGTGTACCTGGAGAAAGTCCAGAGTCACTGGGCCATCCAGGCCTCGTCGCGCATTGGCGCGCGCACCCCGCTTTACTGCACCGGGCTTGGAAAGGCTTACCTGGCGTTCCAGCCGCGAGAGGTATGGGCCGACTATATCGACGCCACGGAACTGCGCCGGAAGACCCCGACGACGCTGACCGATCCCGCAGCCCTGATCGAGGAACTCTCGAAGATCCGCCGCAACGGATACGCCTGGGACAACGAGGAAAACGAGCCGGGGGTGCGCTGCGTCGGCGCTCCCGTCCTGAACTCGGCGTGCATCTCGGTGGCCGCTATCTCGGTCATGGCGCCCACGGCGCGACTTCCCACCGCCCGGGTAGCCGAGCTTGGCTCACAGGTGAAGGCGGCAGCCGCCCGGCTCGCCGCGACGACCCTCCCACCGGACGCCGATGCCGCGACGGTCAGGCCCGGCTCGGGCCACCACGACCAGGCAGCCGAGGTCACCGTGATCGCTCCCCACCAGCCACCCGAAGGTCAGGGCATCCTGGCCGGTTCGCAGACTTCGCCTGCAGAAGGACAGTGAGCCGCATGTCACTCGACCACGACCAGCACGCCCCCGCACCGATGTTTGTGCTGCCGGCAGAAGCAGACCTGCAGCGCCTCGCGACCGGATTCATGTTCACCGAGGGCCCGATCTTTCATCCCCTCGATCACTACCTGCTGTTCAGCGACATGCCCGGAGATGTGCGCCGTCGCTGGGACCTGAACGGAGACGTCCGGACGGTCCGGCAGCCGAGCAACAAGTGCAACGGGATGACCTACGACCGCGATCTCAACCTCATCGTCTGTGAGCACGCGACCAGCACTCTGGTCCGCGAGCGGCGCGACGGCGACGAGGCGCGGGAGATCCTGGCTTCACATTACTCAGGCCAGGAACTCAACAGCCCTAACGACGTGGTGGTCGGACCCGATGACCGCATCTACTTCACCGATCCGGTCTACGGAAGACGGCCCGGCTTCGGCATCCCGCGACCCCAGCAGCTGAGCTTCCAGGGTGTCTACCGGGTCACCGATGACCCGCGGGCCCCCGAGCTTCTGGCGGACGACTTCGATCAGCCCAACGGCCTATGCTTCAGCCCGGACGGCCAGACCCTGTACGTCAACGACACGACCCGGGCGCTCATCCGCGCCTTCGCTGTCGCCCCATCCGGGGAGGTGTCCGGCGGCGAGATATTCATGGACGGCATCGGCGACGGAAACTCCGTGCTCGGGGCACCGGACGGAATGAAGACCGACGCGGCCGGCAACGTCTACGTCACCGGTCCGGGCGGCATCTGGGTTATCAGCCCAGCCGGCGAGCGCCTGGGCGTCATCGCAGTTCCCGAGAAGGTAGCCAACCTGAACTGGGGCATGCCCGACTGGCGGACCCTTTTCATCTGCGCGTCAACGTCCCTGTACTCGGTACGCCTAGGCATCCGAGGGAGTGACTCACCGTACATGCAGGAAGCTTCCCGGGCGCCGGGTCCTGCAGGAACGACCTGATCCCGGTCTGACCAGGCCCTCGCTGAGGACGTTCCGGCTGACCGCACCGCGGATGGCCCGCGGATATTCACTGAGCTCCCTGCCCTAATACACCCTTCCCTATTCTTACTGCACCCTCCCTGCCTTACTACACCTTTCCCTGAAACTGGAGAATTCCCGGTCCGCACCACAGAAAGGCGCACACGTGAGTATCGATGTCCACAATCACATCATCCCCCAGTCAGTCATTGACCTGTGCTCGTCAGAGCCGACCTACGGGGTGACGGTCGCCGATGGCAAGTGGAAGTCCCCCAATATCCACGACTTCCCCTTCGGGGACGCCTGGTATGACCCCGCAGGCAAGCTGCGCGAGATGGACGGCAAGGAGATCGATCAGGCCGTGCTGTCCGCCGCCCCCAAGCCCCTGTACTACTACGAGCTGGACCTGAAGTATTCCGAGCTCATGGCTCGCACGTTCAACCAGGGAGCGGCAGAGTTCTGCCAGGGCCATGAGGACCGCCTGCGGTGGATGGCCAGTGTGCCGCTGGCCTTCCCGGAGCAGGCGGCGGCCGTGCTGTCCGACGCCGTGGAACGCGGAGCCTCCGGGGTCGAGATTGGCCAGCACGCTAACTGGCGAACCATCGACCTGGACGAATTCGAGCCGTTCTGGGCGGCTGCCGAGAGCCTGGGCGTGCCGGTCTTCCTGCACCCCGCCTACGAGCGGCAACTGCCGGAATACCAGCCCTATCAGCTGAACACTGTGATCGGGATGCCGGGTGACATGACTCCGGTAATCATGCGGCTGATCTGCTCCGGGACCCTCACCCGGCACCCGGGCGTGACCGTCGTCACCGCCCTCGGCGGGGGGACCTTCCCCTACCTGGCCGGGCGGCTGCGCCACTACACCACGTTCATGCCCGGGCTGCGCGACGCGCCCGCCGACCCCTGGGCGTCCGTGGGCCAGCTCAAGTTCGACTCCCACCTGCACGACCCCGTGGCCCTCGAGTTCCTGATCAAGAAGGCCGGCGACGACAACGTGCTGATCGGCACCGACTGCGAGTTCGAGAGCGCGACACCTGCTCCGATGGAGGAGCTCCGGGCCGCCCTGTCCACCGGCACCCGGTCGTTCGACAAGGTCGCTCACGAAAACGCTGCCGCACTCTTCTGGAAGGACTAGCAGCGATGACTGACTCGTCCCCCCACGACGTGCACGGGCCTGGAGAGCGATGAGCGGCTTCGGACAGGCGCTTGGCTTCGGAATTGTGTCCGCCGCCCTGATCGCGCTCTCGGCCGTCGCCATGTCCATGCAGTTCGGAGTGACCAAGCATGCGAACTTCGCGCACGGCGAGCTGCTGACCATATCGGCTTTCACCATGGTGCTGATGCAGAAGGTGACCCAGAACCTGTTCCTCGACGCGGCGGTGGGCATCTGCGTGTCGGCCGCGCTGGCCTGGGTCATCAACAAGACAATCCTGCAGCCGTTCCGGCGGGTGGTGAAGCGGCTCATCATCATGCTGATCGTCACCGCCTCGGTCTCGCAGATCGTCCAGAGCCTGCTGGCGGTGGGCTTCGGGACCAACTACGTGGTCCTGAGCGTGCCGAGCGAGACCGGACGGCATATCGGCCCGTTCGTCTGGACGACCATCGACGTCATCATCATCGTCCTGGCCATCCTCGTCGTCGCCCTCCTGCACATCCTGCTGCACTACACCTCCTTCGGGAAGGCGCAGCGCGCGGTGGCCGATGACGTCGACCTGGCCCGGATCGTCGGGATCAACTCCGGGGCGGTCATCTCCCGGACGTGGCTGCTGACCGGCGCGGTCGCCGGGCTGGCCGGCTCGGCCCTGGCGGTGACCATCGGGACCTTCAGCAACCTGCTGGGCTTCACCTTCCTGCTCGTCACCTTCGCCGCGGTCATCGTCGGGGGCGTCGGGAAGATGTACGGGGCGGTCGTCGGCTCGCTGATCGTCGGCATCGTCACCGAAGTGTCTGGCTACTACCTGAGCAGCGGCTACAAGCAGGTCATCGCATTGGGCGTGCTCATCGTGGTGCTACTGGTGCGGCCCAACGGTTTCTTCGCGACTTTCGTCGCCGACACGAAGGCTTAGGCGATGTTTATCTTCCTTATTACCACGCTGACCTATGTCGGATTCCAGGGAATTCTCAGTCTCGGGATGAACCTGCAGTGGGGATACGCCGGCATCCTCAACCTGGCCTACATCGTCTCGATGGCCGTCGGAGCCTACGTGGCCGGGGTCATCAGCCTCGGCAAGGCGCAGCCCCCGTCGACCTTCTACGTGCTCGGCCTCGGGCTGCCCTTCTATCTCGGCATCATCGCCGCGATAGCCGCCGCTGGCCTGTTCGGGGCCATCGTGGGCGCACTCGTGCTCGGCCGCAAGATCCGCGCCAACTACTTCACTGTGGCCACGCTGGTGCTGGCCGTGGTCCTGGCCCAGCTCATCTCCCAGACGACTGGCCTGTTCAACGGATCCGAGGGCCTGATCGCGGTGCCGCAGCCCTTCGTCAATGCGGGACTGACCTACAACGGCTACCAGGCCTCGTACATGGTCGTCTGCCTGATCCTCCTGGGCATCGTCTACGTTATCTGCGAGGTCCTCCGGCGCTCCGGATTCGGCCGGACCCTGCGCACCATCCGCGAAGACGAGATCGCCTCGCAGGTGTTCGGGCACAACATCTTCGCCATGAAGCTGAAGATCTTTACCTTCGGATCGGCACTGGCGGGCCTGGCGGGCGCGCTGATTATCTTCTACGTCGGGGCGTTCAACCCGGCCGGCTGGTCGGTATCCGAGACAATCTTCATTCTGACGTGCCTGTTCGTCGGCGGTTCCGGTAACAATATCGGTGCCGTCATCGGCACCGCGATCGTGGTGACGTTCTTCTCGCAGGGCACGCAGCTCATTCCAGGCTTCCAGAACTATCCAGAATTGATCCCGGTCCTCCGGAATCTGCTGATCGCCGCGCTTCTGCTTGCCGTGCTGCGCTGGCGCCCATCCGGCTTGTTTCCCGAGCGGATCCCGAAGTACGACCACCAGCCACCCGCTGCTGCGAAAGGCTGAACAGGCAATGGAAACCCCGGATATTGTGCTCGAGGCCCTCGACATCCATAAGTCCTTCGGCGGCGTCCCGGCGCTCGACGGCTGCAGCATCACCCTCCCCCGCGGCTCCGTCACCGGCCTGATCGGGCCGAACGGAAGCGGCAAAAGCACCCTGATCGAGATCATCAGCGGCCTGCTGGCGCCCGACCGGGGCACCGTCCGCATGGCCGGAACGAATATCACCAGCTGGCCGCCGTACCGCCGTTCCCGGCACGGCCTGGCCCGCACCTTCCAGGTCTCCCGGCTCTGGGAAAAGCTGTCCGTAGCCGAGAACCTGATGGCAGCCACACCGTCGCGAGGCCGGGACGACCTCTGGCGGACCTATTTCGGCCGGCGGGCCCTGCGGAAGGCCGACGAAGCCGACCGCGATGTCATTTACCAGACGCTTTCCGGATTCGATCTGTGGCGTCTTCGGGATGAGCCGGCCGGGGTGCTCAGTGGCGGCCAGGCCCGACTCCTCGAGTTCTCCCGGATCATGGTGAGCGGTGCGACCGTGGCGCTGCTGGACGAGCCACTGGCCGGCGTTAACCCGGTCATGGCCGATTCAGTTCTCAGCGGTGTGCGGCAGCTGAATGACCGCGGTATCACTCTGCTGCTGGTCGAGCACAACCTCAGCGTGGTCGAGAAGCTGTGCCCCATGGTCTACGGAATGGAAACCGGCCAGGTGACCGCGAGTGGCTCCATTAGCGAGCTGGTCAATACGCAGTTCTTCGCTGACGCCTATATCGGCCGCTCGCGGGAGAGGAGAAAGTCGTGACCGCGAATGTTACCGAGGCCCGCCCCGTGCTGGTCGTGGACAAGCTGACGGTCGGGTACGGGAAGGCCCCTATCGTCCGTGAGGCTAGTCTCCGGGTCTCGGCCGGCGAGGTCGCGGTCCTGATCGGGCCCAACGGCAGCGGGAAGTCAACGCTGCTCAAGGGGATGGCCGGGGCACTGACGCCGATGAGCGGCACGGTCGTCATCAGCGGCGAGCCCGACCAGGACATCACCGGCAATCCGCCCGAGCGGATGAACAGGCACGGCATGGCCTACGTGCCGCAACTGGCCAACGTCTTTCCCTCTCTCACCGTCGTGGAGAACCTGGAGCTGGGAATGTACGGGACGCGGCGCGGGGTCAGCGAGCGCATCGAGTACGTGTTCGCCGTCTTTCCTGACCTCAGCAGCGCCAAGCGGAAGACCGCCAGGGTGCTCAGCGGCGGCCAGCGCGAAATGCTGGCCCTGGGCCGCGCGCTCATGGGGAAACCGAAGGTCATGCTCGTCGACGAGCCGACCGCGGGGCTGTCCCCGCGGTACCAGGACGTCGTGTGGGAACAGCTGGGCCGGCTGCGTGACTCCGGCGTCGCGCTCTTCGTCGTTGAGCAGAACACCAGGCAGGCCCTTGACGAGGCCGACCGCGCCTACGTTCTCGTGGCCGGGCAGATGCGGCGGGAAGGCCTGGCCCGCGACCTGCTCGTCGATGAGGAACTCGTCCGGATGTTCATCGGTGAGGGCCTCGGCGCGGGCTAGCGACGCCATCGATTCGCCCGCACCTGGATGCGGGCTTTGAGGGGGAGGGGGTCGCTATCCGGCTCTCAGTCTGCTGTGGCTGCTCCGGTCACTGATCATTCTTTGTCATTCATTCTTTGTCCTTAGTTTGTCCTTGGAGGTAGTTATGTGGCAAAAGCCCAGTGCACTAGCCGCGGCAGGCCTGACCATGGGCCTGCTGCTGGCGGCATGCGCGAGCAATGGCGGCTCAGCCGGCTCGGGCGGCGGCTCGTCGTCGTCATCGGGATCCATCCCGATCGGCGCTGAAGCCGACCTGACCGGGCAGTTCGCTCCGTTCGGGGCTGGCCTTGAGCAGGGACTGCAGGCCGGAGAGCACGAGGTCAACGCGGCCGGCGGCCCGCTCGGGCGGCAGATCAAGCTGGTCAGCGGCGACTCGGCTTCCGACCCGGTGGACGCCGTGCCGGTAGCGAGCCGGCTCGTGCAGGTCGATCACGTCGTCGCCGAGGTCGGCATATCCGGTGCGGAGGCCCAGTCCGTCGTGCCCACGTTCACGGGCGCGAAGGTTCCAATCCTGACTCCCGGCGGTGACACGTTCTTTGACACCAACACCAACCCCATGGTCTGGCGGCTCACCCCCTCCGACTCCCAGCTCGGTGTGGGAATGGCCGTGTACGGAAAGCACACTGGCTACACCAAGGCCGCGGTCATGATGACCACCGGCGGCGTGGCCCAGGGCCTGAAGCCCGTGGTGGTCAAGAGCTTCGTGCACGGGGGCGGCACGATCGTCAGCACGCAGAACCTGCAGCCCGACCTGACCTCTTATCAGTCCGAGATCGCGGCCATCATCAAGGCGCATCCGCAGGTCATTTTCTCGGAAATGGACCCGCCGACTGCCGCGGTGGTCTTCAAGGAGTTCCACGCGGCGGGCGTGTCGATCCCCATCATCGGCACCGACGACATGATCGGGGCCAGCATGGTCAAGGCAGTCGGCGCCCCCACGCTGATGAAGGTCATGACCAATGTCGAGGGCGGTCTTTTCACCAGCCCGGCGACGAAGGTCTTCACCGACGCTATCGCGGCGGTCTCCAAGAGCTCGCCGCAGCCAAACTCCTCCTACGGCTACGACGGGGTGATCATCACTGCTCTGGCGATTCAGGCCGCCGGCAAGGCCGACAGCGTCTCCATCAACAAGGCTATTCCGCTGGTCACCAAGCCGGGCGGGACCGTCGTGTACAGCTTCTCCCAGGGACTCAAGCTCCTGAAGGAGCACAAGCGGATTACCTACGTGGGAGCTAGCGGGCCCTTCAGCTACAACGCCCAGCACAATGTGTACGGGCCGTTCATTGCGGTCAAGGTCAACCCAGCGGGCGTGTACAACACCGTCTACACCATGACGCCCACCCAACTGGCGGCAGCTACCCCCTAGCCGCGGGAACGCGGGCCGCGCTGCGCTCCGGTAATTCCGCCCGGCGTCAGGCGAGCGCAGCGCGGCCCGCAGGACCAGAGAATGACCCCAGATCTGGCAAACGCCACAGAGGAGTGTTAGCCCGGTATGCTGTCGGACCCCTATATCAGCCAGGCGTCGCCCACCTCGACAGCCTCGCGATCAGCCGGGCGCGAATTGGCCACTCCTGATGAGTAAGGACCGGGACGCTGAACCGGTCGACGTCGTTACCTTTGGCGAAGCCATGGCCCTGCTCCTGGCCGAGCACAGCTATCCGCTGGGCTCCGCGATAAATTTCCGCCGGTCGGTGGCAGGCGCGGAGTCGACGGTGGCCATCGGCCTGGCCCGCCTCGGGCGCCGTGCGGCCTGGATCGGCCGGGTCGGTGACGACCCGCTCGGGCATGCGGTGCTACGCACCATGCGCGCCGAGGGCGTCGACGTGTCCCGGGCTCTGGTCGATCCGGATAGCTACACCGGGCTGCTGGTGCGAGACAGCCTGGAATTGCGCAGCATCTCGGTCAATTACTACCGGTCCGATGCCGCGGGCAGCCGGCTCGCACCGCCCGACATTGACCCTGAGCTCATCTGCTCGGCCCGCCTTCTTCATGGTTCCGGGATCACGCCGATGCTCTCGGAATCCGCCCGGCTCGCGTCGGAGTCTGCCTTCCGGATCGCCAGAAGTGCCGGCGTGCCGACTTCCTTCGACCCGAACCTGCGCAAGACCATCGCGCCCATCGACCTGAGCCTGAAGACCGCCCAGCAGCACCTGGCCTTCGCCGATTTCGCGCTGGTCAGCCGCGAGGAACTGAACTTGCTCAGTGGCACCGACGACGTCAAGGACGGCTGCCGGTGGGTCCTGGGACAGGGCGTGAGGTTCGTCGCGGTCAAGATGGGCGAGGAGGGCAGCATGGGAACGGACGGTGCCGATTCATGGTGGGTGCCCGGATACCCGGTCCGGCCCGTGGACACGATAGGCGCGGGCGACGCCTGGGCGGCGGGCTTCCTGGACGCCCTGCTGTCCGGAGCCGGCTACGAGCAGTGCCTGGACCAGGGCAACCACGTGGCGTCCCTGGCGATTCAGGTACCGGGCGACGTGGATGGCCTGCCCAGCGAGCGAGAGCGGCGCGACGCCCGGGACGGACGGGCGGTCGTCCGATGACGCTGCTGCGCGACCGCCGCTTCCGGGCCAGCACGCTGATCCGCAGCGAAGCCGTGATCGGGATCGTGCGGTCGACCGCGCCTGACCGGGCGGAGGCGGCCGCCCAGGCTTTGCTGGCTGCTGGGCTCCGCGTGATCGAGATATCCCTGACCACGCCAGGAGCAGTCGCCGTCATGGCCCGGCTGGCGCCGTCCGTGGCCGACAGCGGTGGCGTGATCGGGCTGGGTACCGTGCTGGACCCGGCGCGGATCCCGGAGGCCGCCGAGCTGGGCGCGTCGTTCGTCGTCAGCCCCGTCCTGGACCGGGCCGTGATCGAGACGGCACACCGCCACGGGCTGGCTGCGGTGCCGGGTGCGCAGACGCCGGGCGAGTGCCTGGCGTGCGTGTCGGCGGGCGCCGACTTCGTCAAGCTGTTTCCGGCCACCAGCTCGTCGCCGGAATCCCTGCGCCAGATGCTGGCGGCGCTTGGGCAGCTGCCCATCATCCCGACCGGCGGCGTGACGCTTGCCGCCGCCAGCGCGTGGATGGCGTCCGGGGCGGTCGCGGTCGCCGTGGGCAGCGGCCTGGCCGACACGGACCCGGCCGTGCTCGCTGACGGCCTGCGCCAGCTCCGCGAGCACCGCAACGAGCGAGAGCGACCCGACGGCAGAGAGCAACTCAGATGATGATCGTGCGTTTTACCCCGGCCGGGTCCGATACGGCCCGCGTCGGTGTCCTGCAGGACGGCGCTATCACGGAGGTAACCGGGGTAGCGACCCTGGCCGACCTTTGGCAGCGCAGCGCGGCTGAGATCCGGGCCTGCCTGACCGCCGCGGCCCGCGCGGGCGGCCCGCGTCATGAGCTCGCGGCCGCAGCGATCCTGCCACCGATTGACGGCCGCTGCGAGGTCTGGGCCGCCGGGGTGACCTATCAGATCTCCCGGCAGGCCCGGGTAGCCGACAGCCTGCGCGCCCAGAACGTCTACGACCAGGTCTACGACGCGGCCCGGCCGGAGCTGTTCTTCAAGTCCGCGGCCTGGCGGGCGGTCGGCGCCGGGGAGCCGATCGCGATCAGGTCCGACTCGGGACTGGATGTACCCGAGCCCGAGCTGGCCGTGGTCCTCAATGCGCACGGCGAGGCCATCGGCTACATGATCTGCAATGACGTGTCATCGCGGACGATCGAAGGGGAAAATCCGCTCTACCTGCCGCAGGCCAAGGTGTACCTCGGCGGCTGCGCCATCGGGCCTGCCATCAGGCCGGCCTGGGAGATTCCCGATCCGTACGCGCTGGACATCGAGATGGTGATCTCCCGTGATGGAACCCCTGCGTGGAGCGGCTCCGCCAGCACCAGCGCGATGCGCCGCCGGATCGACACACTCACGGAGTTCCTGTTCCGCGCCGATGCCTTCCCCGACGGGGTGCTGCTGGCCACCGGGACCTGCCTGGTCCCCGAGCCGCCGTTCACGCTCGCGGCCGGTGACGTGGTGACCATCGGCATCGCCGGCCTAGGCCAGCTGACGAACCCGGTCGTACGCGGCCGGGCGGACATGATGTGGGTGACCACGGCG